>RGPR01000330.1 GCA_010030245.1 Gammaproteobacteria bacterium | reverse complement strand
TCTTTAAGGCAAGACAATTTGACAGTTAAATTGACAGTCTCTGTGGAAAATATCAATTAAGTCTTGAAATATGATAAAAAATAAAGGGTAAACCCTATGCCCAAGGTGCAGAAGCAGGGTTTCAACCGCAAGCTATTTCACAAGATGTTAAGGTTGAGCCGAAATTTTTGAATCAAGTCTTGTATTCGCCTGTTCACAGCAGATGCTCTGCCACATGACAGCGTTCTGTCAATTCTGTCAATTCGATTTATTTGCTTCAATAATTAAACAAAAAACCACCGAGGTAATTTTTAATATATTGGTGGGCCCCCCGTGAGTCGAACACGGCACCAACGGATTATGAGTAAAAATACTCAAAAAGTCTTCAATGTTTAAGCCGCTTAGCAAGTAGTTGTCTGCGGTGTGTATGTAAGTGTGTAAGCAGCAGAACTCAAAAAAACTTGCTTTAGCTTTTTTGCGTTGCTTGTTTTGCTTCCCTCAAACACTCGCTACACGTAAAATCAATGTCTACATCGTAGCGCAAGCGAGAACAGCAATGAACCCAACAATCAAAAAAGTTATCAAGCCCTTCTATCATTTCTTCTTAAATATTGGCTTTGACCCTCGCCATATATTTTCTTTTCGTTACAATCTAAAATATCACACTCAATACAAAGAGTTTCAAAAACTTGGCGGTGTAATCACACACAAATATCCTATTTTTTCCGACTATGACGAGCAAGCAGGTTCAGCAAGCGGACATTATTTTCATCAAGATTTACTTGTAGCTTCATTTATCAACAAAAACAATCCTATACGCCACATTGATATAGGCTCTCGAATCGACGGCTTCACAGCACACGTTGCGTCTTTTCGAAAAATAGATGTTATGGATGTGCGCGACTTGAACAGCACAGGTCATAGTAATATTTCTTTTATCAAAGCTGATTTAATGAATAAAGATAGCGCCCAAAATAACATTACAGACTCAATCTCTTGCTTACACGCTATTGAGCACTTTGGACTTGGTCGATATGGAGA
>RGPR01000329.1 GCA_010030245.1 Gammaproteobacteria bacterium | reverse complement strand
AAAGTTTCTGTAAATTCAGGAAGGTCTAGAAAAAAAGAAAGCCATCCGTTAAACTTCATGCGTGTTTCGAGACATACATAAGAGGAAAAACCGATGGCTTTGAATATTAATGATACCAAATTTTTATTGATTTTGAGAAGGATTAATTTCAGGGCCAAAACATGTGTGATCTAAAATAATCTATCAAGAATTTTGTTTGCATAGTCAGGATCTAATGCGCACTTATAGCGTCGTGTTTTTACACTTCCTTTTGTAACTTTATCTTGACGCAAAATATTGATAGCAACATGTCTAATCACGCCTAAATTTTCAGCGCAATTATCTCTTCTTACTCTTGATGCATCTTCTTTAAAAGTAACATCAAGTACCCAATGTAATTTATTTTCAATAGCCCAATGAGCTCGCACCGCATGTGCAAAAGTCTCTGCATTTTGAGGTATTGAAACGATATAATGTCGACACTCAGTAGTAGTGATTCCTTTAATAGTACGTTCTGATTCAATCATCCCTATTGCGGTTATACCAGACCATCTTTCGGTGTTTCCAATGGTATCTAAGCAATTTGATATCCAAGATTTGCGCGTTTCAAGACGACCATGTCCTTTGCTTATTTCCTCAAAATAATCATGCTTAACGCCTTTAAAATCATGTTGTCTTGCACATTCAAAAAAATCAATAATTTCATCATGTAGAGTTTTCTGATTATCCTTTACGGCTAAAATATAGTCTGCTTCTTTATCAATAATTTTTGCGGCAATCTCTTCCTGACACCCCATAGCATCTATTGTTACAATACAACCTTTAACATCAAGCAGATCAAGCAATGCGGGAATCGCTGTTATTTCATTTGACTTGTCAGCCGTTTTTATTTGACCTAAAACCACACCATTTTCTGCGGCAAAAGCACTAACCATATGGATGGCTGATTGATCTTTATTATTGTCATACGACCCTCGCATCCGCTTTCCATCAATGGCAACAACTTGCCCCTTCGTTGCGGCGTTGGCCGCCGCCATCCAGTT
>RGPR01000328.1 GCA_010030245.1 Gammaproteobacteria bacterium | reverse complement strand
ACAAATGGTAAGTTTACTGAGATTATCAGTTCAGATATTAAGCCTAATGAATTTGTCATCACTGCTGATATGGCAACCGATCAAAAGCCATCTGGTTCAAGTGCACAAGGCCCTAATCGTCCACCGCGAGTATTCTAGTTCATGACTCGGCATGTCATCGAAATCGCAGGACTTTATAAAGACTACGATACACCCGCAGGTGTATTCCCTGTGCTTAAAGATGTGAATCTTACGATCGATGAAGGTGACTACGTGGCTATCATGGGCCCTTCCGGTTCTGGTAAATCTACTTTTATGAACATCTTGGGATGTCTTGATCGTCCTACAAAGGGCGAATACAAATTAGATAATCAATCCATTAAATCTTTAAATAACAATCAATTAGCGGCTCTTAGAAATAAAACTATTGGCTTTGTGTTTCAAGGATTTAATCTATTAGCAAGATCATCTCTTGTTGATAATGTAGCACTGCCTTTGGTTTATGCTAAAGATCAAAAAGAGCTAAGAACTAAAATTGCTAAAAATATTTTAGAAAGAATGGGTTTGGGCCAATACTTTGAATCAAGACCAAATCAGATTTCAGGTGGTCAACAACAACGCGTTGCGATTGCACGTGCACTCGTTAATCAACCTAAAATCATCTTGGCTGATGAGCCCACAGGAAATCTGGATAGTAAAACAAGTCATGAAATCATGAAGATTTTTGATGAACTCAATCAAATTGGAAACACGATTATTCTAGTAACTCATGAAAATGATATCGCGGATCATGCAAGCCGGCAGATACGTTTCTTGGATGGAAAAATTGTCGAAGATCGCCACAATCAAAAAATGAAGGCGAAAGCTTAAATGTTTTTCTCCATGTTAAGTGAAGCCTGGCATGCCATGAGCGCTAACCGACTTCGCACATTCTTAACGATGTTAGGAATGGTCATCGGTGTGGGCGCTGTGGTGCTTATGATGGCGATTGGCGAGGGCGCCCAACAAGCAATTAAGCGATCGATCGATTCGATGGGCAGTAATTTATTTGTC
>RGPR01000327.1 GCA_010030245.1 Gammaproteobacteria bacterium | reverse complement strand
TCGGGAGCCGTGTACTCGGAAATTAAACAGTATAACAAAGGGCCTTAGTCAAATAAAGAAAAGCCACCGCCTTGTTCATCTTGCTCAGCTTTTTCTGCTTTTTGCTTAGCATCACGTATTGATGACAATTGTTCAAACCATGGCTTAATATCAAAATTTTCTACAAAATTAATTAACGGTACAAAAAGATGTTCTTTTGCCCAATCATTACCAAGGCGGTTTACACCAAAGGTTGAATCAGAAACCCAAATATTTATTTCACCTGTACCTAAGTTTTTTTCAAAAACTATAGCTATATAATGCCCTTCTGTTTGTAAAATAATTCCTAAAACAGATGCGCCGTTTTGCCAAGCGTTAATTGCATCTAAAGTACTACTTGATATTTGGTAATAATTAAAAAAACTTGAACTATCTTCTTGCAACATTTGTAAACCTTCTTGAATGTCAATAGTTCCTAATCTCAAACTATCTAAAAAGGTTTTATTCATCACAATTTGATAACGTAGAATATCTTGATCATCTTTAAATTGATGTTGGTCAAAAAGAGCTGAACCTTCTTCAACGCTTAAATTATGGTAAAAACCATTCTCATCTTTTAATCCTGCATGTGATCTAGAACCTGATGGAAAGTTAGTATTATCTAGTAATCTACTTATCTCTTCTAGCTTAGCTCTTGCTTCAGGCAAGCTTACAAGCGGAGCTAAAGCTGATTCATCACTAGTTATTTGCCAATCTATGATTGCTGCAGCATTTTTGACAGATTGGCCAAAGCAGGACATATCACCATCGCATTTACCAGTAACTTTTGATTGGTTAATCGTCTGTAATTGATGTATTGTATATTCTCTACCGTTAACTGTGATAGTCTCTGGTGCTGCTACTTCTTGAACAAATTCACCTTGCCCAGCACGTGCTTCAAATTCTTGCTCTAGTTGAGCAGCTTCAGCTTCAAGGTTTGCAACAGCTGCTAAAGCTTGTTGTAGTTCAAGGTCTTCTGGGTTTTGAACTGCTTGGGTTTGAACTGCTTGGGTTTGA
>RGPR01000326.1 GCA_010030245.1 Gammaproteobacteria bacterium | reverse complement strand
TAGTGGTGCTGATGTTAATGCGAAAGATAAGTATGGTGAGACAGCATTGATGCTTGCTGCAGATATAGGGCATCTTGATTTTGTACAAGCGTTGATTGACGCTGGTGCTAATGTTCATGCGAAAGATAAGTATGGTGAGACAGCTTTGTGGAGTGCAGCGGATGGTGGGCATGTTGAAATTGTGCGAGCGTTGATTGCAAAAGGTGCTGGTGCTGATGTTACTGCGCAAGATGATGATGGCTTTACAGCTTTGATGCGTGCAGCGCGTAATGGGCATGTTGAAGTTGTAAGAAATCTTATTGCAAGTCTGCAAAGTGGTGTTGAGTCACATAGTGATGATGATTTAAAAAAGATTCAAGCTGCTATAAATCTTAAAGATAGTAGCGGTGGCACAGCCTTAATATATGCTGCAAAAAATGGGCATCTTCAGATTTTAAAGATGCTTCTTCGATATAGGCCTGATCTTGATGCCGAAATGGATGGCAAAAAAGCTTATCAGTGGGCAGCAGAGTGGGATACAGCAAATGGCGATGAAGATCATACTCTAACAACTGCTATTATGTTAGCAAGAGGAGAAAGAGGCTTATAATATAAAACCCTTAAAATAAAACCTAATCTTTAATTGCTAAATTGAAAGCATTCTCTAGGTGTTGAATAGAAACTAACTTAGGGAATGCTTTTTTTATCGGCATATTTTTTTGGTTTATTTTAGCAAAGTATTTGAATTATATATATGTATAGTTCTTGCACATGGCTACTAGTGACAAATTATTTAGTAATACTCATCAAATTATTGGTAAAATCAAGTTTGAAGTGCAACACGCTTTAAATATTTTGTAAATAACTCTAACAATGTTTTGCAACCAAAAACTTTTCTGAATATGTTATTAAACTGATTTTGGATCTCGATTAAAGATGAATCATCAATATTAGCAAACAAAGCTTTTTTGTGAATAAACCGATGCAGTCTTGCATTAGGATGTTTTAAAGCTTCATAATTTTTCTAAACTTTCTACTTAATCTCCCAATGCAATAACCCCA
>RGPR01000325.1 GCA_010030245.1 Gammaproteobacteria bacterium | reverse complement strand
AGAATTGCAAGCTGATAAAGAGGTTGTGCGAGCGGCGGTAGGCCAATACGGTTGGGCGCTAGAATATGCATCTAAAGAATTGCAAGCTGATAAAGAGGTTGTGCGAGCGGCGGTAGCGCAAAACGGTGATGTGCTAAGATATGCATCTGAAGCATTTCAAGCTGATAGAGCGGTTGTGCTAGCGGCGGTAGGCCAATACGGTCGTGCGCTAAAATATGCATCTGAAGCATTGCAAGCTGATAGAGAGGTTGTGCTTGCGGCGGTAGCGCAAAACGGTGATGCGCTAAGTTATGCATCTATAGCATTACAAATAGAATTACAACCAAAATCAAATATTGCTAGAGCAGGCTTTTTTGGTGGTGCTGTCGCGATGGCTGCGACACTATCTTGTAGTCTTAGCTTATCTAACTATGGATGATTGGGAATTCATCCAGCCGCTTAAAGTTGCATAGGGACATGTCGACTAAAGCGGGTAAGATATAGAATACATAGGATGGCATTTAAACTAAAAATACCAGATATACCAAGATAAGAGTAAATCAAGCCAGCTAAACTTCCCCCGCAGAAAATACCTAAGAATTGCATGCTTGAATAGATGCCGGTTGCAGTGCCTTTCAGTTTAGGGTTGACTGCTTTGGCAATCATACTTGGGAATAGGGCTTCAAGGATATTAAATCCGATAAAATAAATAAATAACAAGCAGAGCGCTTTAGACGACAAGTTGAAGCTAAAGATGCCAGTGATTTAGAAGCCATGCATTATGATCATGACTTTATAAAGTGCACCCATTTGGTCGGACCATTTTTTTAATTTTTTTTCGTACGGAAGTTGTCCATAAGCCAATAGGGCAGAAGCAACTTTCAAACTTGCGTATAGGCCTGTTGGCCCTGTGGTCAACTTCTTCCTTAATTAAAATCAAGCATAATAAACTGAATATGGTGTGACATAATTAAGTGATTGATGAAGACGTTCATTATTATACCAAATCACAAATTTTTCTAAACACTTTTCTAAATCAATTACAGTTTCTGGCCGATAATAAAAAAT
>RGPR01000324.1 GCA_010030245.1 Gammaproteobacteria bacterium | reverse complement strand
ACTTAACCATGTTGAAATAAAGGTATCTGCTAAACTGTTAAGAGTTTGGCATTCTGCCACGCTTAAGTGTTTGGATGCTGTAAAAACCCAACGGCGCATACTATTAAAAAGGAGGATTAATACCGGTATATAGTTGCGGGCTTAAAGACTTTAGTTCAGTTTTAAGGTCAGATGAAACATTAAGTGAATCAATAAATGCATGTAAGGTTTGTGCATTTACATGATTATGTGTTCGTGTAAGAGCCTTTAAGGCCTCATAAGGTTTTGGGTATTTTTCTCGTCTTAAGATGGTTTGAATGGCTTCTGCTACTACAGCCCAGTTTTTATCTAGATCAGCTTTTATAGCATCTTCATTTAGCACGAGCTTTCCAGTTCCTTTTGAAATCGATTTCAATGCTAGCATAGTATGTGCAAGAGGAATGCCAATATTTCTCAGGACAGTTGAATCCGTAAGGTCGCGTTGTAATCTTGAAATAGGAAGTTTGATGGATAGGTGTTCAAACAATGCATTGGCTAATCCAAGATTACCTTCTGCATTTTCAAAATCAATTGGATTCACTTTGTGTGGCATGGCAGATGATCCCACCTCTCCAGCTTTTGTTTTCTGCTTGAAATAATCCATGGAAATATATGTCCATATATCCCTTGAAAAATCAGTCAATATGGTATTGATGCGTTTGATTCCATCAAAATGTGCTGCAAGAAAATCGTAATGCTCTATTTGAGTAATTTTCTTAATTCAATCACTAGGTTAGAAATGGCAGGGTAGTATTCTTGCTCAAGGGCTTCCTTCCAAAGCAGCGGTACGGCTGTATTGTTTACATCTTGAGAGGTTAATCCGAAATGGATATATTCTTTTAGTGATTGTAGGTTAAGTATGTCTAGCTGTTCTTTTAAATAATATTCAAGTGCTTTAACATCATGGTTGGTCGTTTTTTCGATCTCCTTTATATTCAATGCTTTTTCAGGGGTGAAATCTTGGTATACCGCCCTTAATTTAGTGGCATTGGCGGCGCTTAGGGGGAATATTTTTTTTTGGGATAGAGCAA
>RGPR01000323.1 GCA_010030245.1 Gammaproteobacteria bacterium | reverse complement strand
CATATGAACCAAAAATATGGATCAAATTGCCATATTTTCGAAGTAATTCCTGACCTTTGCAATAGGATTGCCAAGGCGATTAATGGTAATCCCAAGATCCATCTTCACCGGTTTGGTTTAGCAAAAACCACCCGTAAAGAAAAATTATTCCTTGCTCAGGAAGGTTCATCAATTTTCAATCATCGAGCAAACAATAAAGCAGAAGAAATTTCCATTTCTCTACAAGATGCATCTGTCTGGTTAGACTCAAATATACCAGAAACAATGATCGATTTAATCAAAATAAACATTGAAGGAGGTGAATATGAACTACTTGAACACCTTATTGCCACTGGAAAAATTAAACAGATCAGAAATGTTCAAGTACAATTTCACGAAGATGTCATCCCTGATGCCCAAAGTCGAATGGAATTAATCCAGAAAAATTTATCCAAAACACATTCCCTTACTTTTCAAGAAATATTTATCTGGGAAAACTGGGAATTAAAATCATAAATTAATATGAGAAACTTTTTTTTACTTGGGAGCCTTATTTTTAGCAGTGCACGTAAAGGTTTCCGCCTTGCGAGATCCATTTGGCGAAAACTACGCCGTTCTTCTTTTGGGAAAGCTCTCTTCGGCCCAACAGGTCCATGGTCGGCATGGTTAAAAAACTATCTTCCCAAAAAAGAATTACTCGAACAATTTCGTAACACCCAATGGCCTGTCAACAAACCAAAATTCTCCATCCTTATGCCCGTTTACAACACCAATCCCCAATGGTTGCAACAGGCCATCGATTCCGTGAAATCGCAAACCTATCAGGACTGGGAACTTTGGTGCATTGATGATCACTCAAGCCATTTGCAAGTGCCCTTTGTGCTTAAAAATGCGGAACAAGCAGACAAGCGTATTCATGCATTGATCCTCGATAAAAACCAAGGGGTTAGTGCAGCCACCAACGCAGGAATCAATCTGGCATCCGGTACCCATGTGCTATTCATGGATCATGATGATTATCTCGAACCCCATGCCCTGTACCGTTTCGCAAAGGCAATCATTGAAACCGA
>RGPR01000322.1 GCA_010030245.1 Gammaproteobacteria bacterium | reverse complement strand
AAGAAGATTTTACGACATTGCGTGACCCCCAAATAAACGCTAAAACAAGCAAGCTTTTAGAATCTTTAGCTCACGACATCAAAACTAAATATAAATTTTAGTGGGCAGCGCTAGCAGTAAGTTGCTTTTTTTTAATATGTTCTTGAAGTAATTTTTTGACCTCAGGATTATCCGCTATGCTCAAAGCGGTCAGGCCTTCATGGTTTGGCAAAAATGCGTCAACATTATTGGCCAATAATAGTTCAACTGCCATTTTGTCACCTTCTTTTGCAGCTATATGCAATGGTGTGCCAGAGCTATAGCATATCAAATCTTTTGCGGCACCATTATCCAGCAACATTTTGGTAATGGCCAAATCGCCATTACTGATTGCAATATGCAGCGGGGAGCGATAATATAATTCATAACAATTACCACCAAACGGACCATAGATTTGCATCCTACCATAAAGTCTTAATTTAGAGTCTGGCTTTGCGCCATGTTTTAGTAGCATCTCACATGATATTGCATCATTGAACCAACACGCCATCTGCAGCGGTGACCATTGTTCGTGACGTTCAAGCATTTCTAACGGCGGATCTACTTGCGGTCCTTGCTTGAATTTGGCCAAATTTTCAATCATAAATTGCGCAAAAGCTGTTCTGCGACTGGCAATAGCCACATGCAAAGGTGTATTGCCACCATTATCTAAAGGCATAGGGTCAGCTTTATGTGCTAGCAAGATCCTAGCCACCTCTATTTTGCCATTGAGAGCAGCAAGATGTAACGGCTTTACTTTGTTGTGAACTTGATTAATGATTATATTAGGTTTAGCACCAGCTTTTAATGCTGCTTCAACTATTGCTGCATCTACACCAAAATCTGTCAAAAAACCATTTAATTCAAGACCTTTAACTAATAATTTGTCAAAAGCAGGGTTAGGAGCTTTGCCACGTTTTACTGAGATAGCCCCATATGGCACACCAATTGTCAATGATTTTTTGGGTGCCTCAAAACTTTGAAATGCATTAAGCGACAGATAAAATATTAAGACATAGCTATAATTCATTT
>RGPR01000321.1 GCA_010030245.1 Gammaproteobacteria bacterium | reverse complement strand
TTTCATGCTGCTAATGGCACTTAATCTTTCATCAAATTTTTCAGTTTTACCAGTCATTACTGCCTCAATCCACCTCATGGTAAATCCATTACACAAACCTTCATCACTAGCTGGGTAGCCTATTTTTTGCGCAAAGTCAATAAGATCTCCGTGCGAAATTTTCGGCATGATTATCAATCCTTAATCAAGTATACAACTTAAGTATAGACAAAAATTGACCATTTGCAGTGGGCCAAAAATTCGGACCAAAATTTAAAAAATTAAGATATCATTCTTGTTAAGAAAATTTGCTGATGCGCAAGGCTCGGTTTAGTCCGAGCTCAGTTGCAGACACTTAACGGTGGATTGGGATAGGGTGGCAGTACAGAATACGTTCAATGACTATAAATGCTTATCAGTAATCAAGTCCTCATAAAAAAAACGTTTGACGACATCGTTGGGCACTTCTTTCCACTCTTGGTAAATCCATCTTGGCTTTTTATCTTTATCAATCACTTGTGCTCTAACCCCTTCAAAAAAATCAGACTCACTTAGAAAATGTTGTATCAATCGATAATCAAGTTCTAGACATTGTTTAAACCCTAAGCCATGGGTTAAATGGAGCTGCTCAAATGTCACATACATACTAAGTGGGCTGTAGTGCGTTTGTCGATGTCGAATCTCATTAAAAAACTCACCTTGTCCTAAAGCCAATTGTTCCATCATGTTTCTAAAATCATCAGCATCAAAACGCCAAAATTCGGGGTGAGGTAAATCAATAGTCGAATTTCTAGGAACTGCAACATATTTCTCAAGACATGGTATTAGTTCTCTGGATTCAATCAATTCATCGATTAATTGAGGCCATTTATCCTTAGCAAGAATACCTTGTACCAAATGAAAGGCCGCTAATTGTGTTGCATTTAAACGCCCACCAAAGATGCCAACATAATTTTTCCACACAGGCGGCAATTGATTTAAGATAAAGCTTGCCCCAACATCTGGAAACAAACCAATTAAGGTCTCTGGCATCGCAAAAACGACATCTTCAGCAACAATCGGATAAGCCAC
>RGPR01000033.1 GCA_010030245.1 Gammaproteobacteria bacterium | reverse complement strand
TGCCTTTATATAAAGGCATCGCTAAATATGAACGATGGTCTTGTTCAAATACTTCAAAATGCTCACCTGGATGTGCCTTTTCAAAAACAGCGCACTCTTTCCATAATTGAGACATTCTATTCCCTTTCATGTCTTTGATTGCCAAAGGTTCAGTCACCTGAACTTGTCCATCAACAAGTGCATATTGTTTTGCAGCGTAAACATTCCCCCATCCTCCTATACCAATTGGATCAAGATTTAAATGATAAATCCCCTTAGAAGAACTTAAAATAGTTGGATGGGTTACAAGCTCTTTTCCTTCCAATATTCGCCGGGCCAATGCTTCTGAAAATAAGAAATCTTTTGGCATTTCTACTAACTTACCCACCTGAGGCCTGGGGGAGTCTTCTATTTTCATCAGAGTCATAATTGTAGTTATAATTTTAATAAATGTACCATCATAAAGTTCTTCCAGTGGTTGTTCACACCCCAAGCAATCAAAAACTGCATTAGCTAAATTTGAACCCTTGATGAGTCTCGCATTTGTTCTTTGAAATTCTTCAATGATGCCTGACGTCCTCAATTTATTACCTAACTCTTCATAATCCCAGAAATATGCTGCTTCACGAAGTAATCGCAATAATTCTTCGACATCTGAATTGCCATAAGAACGAGCTATAGTTCGCATTCGTGCATCATAATCATCAATAAACCTCTTCTTATGACTAAGGGGTTCATACACCACTACTTTATTAGCACTTAAAGCTTCAGCTAGTGATTGGTCTCCCGTCGCCCCGCACAATGGTCCTGACAAAGCAATGCATGCCATCATGGACATATGCGACATGCCAGGTGCATAGATAACGCGATACGTTTTTCCAGCTGTTTTAGCATCATAGATCACTTCGAGTGATTGTGTTTTTACATTAAAAAAAGAGATATGGGTAAATCCATAACCTCTCAGATCATCTTTAATTGCTAAAAGAGCTGTTCTTTTAGCAGCTTCATTTATACCCACCATCACCACATCTTGCTTTTTGTCACTGGTTTTCGAGAATTCAATATGAACCTTCAAGAAATGTTCAGCGGCGGTCTGTGTTGTTCCAAGGTTTTCATCATGGCTATATTGCAGGGTTAATTCAGTATTAGCTACATAATCAACATCCACTAAAAGTGCTCGCTGTATTGCTGGATCTAATTGTTGCAACCACTCAAAGGATGGTTGTGGATGAAACAACTGCTCACTTAATAAAATTCCATTTTCTGCATCTTCTTGGTTAAATCCCGAACAAACAGTGCCCATGTAAGTGATGTTCTCACAATATATTTTAAGATACTCTCGATGATCAGTAATCATGCCTGCATCGCCCTTAAATCCATATTCAGGGAGCATGAATAGTGGAATAGGTTTTTCTACCTTTGCAAATATATCATCAATTTGGAATATTAAATTTTGTTTAAAAACTGGTCCCTCAATAATGGTATCCACACGGATTTCTTTACTTTCAACTTTAACTTTCAAATCTTCGAGCGTTAAAACCTCAACACTAAATTCTATATCCCCCTGGAGCGCTATAATTTTATCCTTTCCACTAGGCTGGCTGACAATAAAGATAAGTGGTTTCGCTAAGCCACTATCGGCGTATTTCTTTTTCAATTGTTCTGATAACTTAAGCGCAAATAGGAAATCCCCGAAGCCTTTAAAACCATCAGAAACAACAATTAGAATGGTTTCAGGCTTATGCCCTAGCTCTCCATGTTGTGGTTCTTCAATTTGAACAGCGGCGGCATCAGGTTTAAATAATGACGAATAAGATCTTGGTTGCAATATAAACTCGTCTTGCGCTCTTTCCCAACTTATATAACCAGACAAATTAGAGAAGTGTTGCATCGAGATACCTCTAGTGAGATTTTTAACATCCCTTAATGAATGTTTGAGGCATCTAATAGCGGCACGCTTAGGTAACGGCTGAAGTTTTTCACCACCAATTTTTACACTAGCATCTTTATTAAAGCCATCTTTTTCACCATACTGCCTAAAATTACGCATGCTGCACCAGAATAATAATCACCACCATTATGTTAGTTATAGCATAAAATTTATCACATGACCCATAAAAAAACATCTTGCCCGCTTTACATACGAAGCCAGGAGCTGTTGTAGTGCCAAAAAAAATCGATTTGAAAATATTTAATTCTATTCCCATTCCCAGCCCTTTTTTTTCATTTTTTTTTTAAAGAACGTGTTGACCTCTAGGTCAATCCTGCTATAATCCAATTCCATCTTTTGGAGAGATGGCCGAGTGGTCGAAGGCGCTCCCCTGCTAAGGGAGTATGGGAGAAATCTCATCGAGGGTTCGAATCCCTCTCTCTCCGCCAAAGAAAACGCGCCCGTAGCTCAGTTGGATAGAGTATCTGGCTACGAACCAGGGGGTCGGAGGTTCGAATCCTTCCGGGCGCGCCATTTTTCTTTTTGTACCCAGTTCACAAGCTCGTTTGGAGTGACTATGCGGAGAGTTTTTCTTTACGCAATTTCCCTTTTATGGGTGCATTCACTTTTTGCATACCTTCCTCAAGACTTTAAAACCTTAAATGACACTCATGCATGTGAATACTGTGATTTAACTCGCAGTTTTATCAAAATTAGACCCTTATCTACAGATGCTTTTAGCGCAATTAGAATTGAAAAAACCTATCTAACGAATGCAAAAATTAATGGCAACGATTTTATCCAAACTTTAATTAAAAGTAGCAACTGCATGCGTCTTTTGATTGCTTATAGTCATTTTCAAGATTCTGAATTTAACGAGCTCAAGCTTAATTACAGCTCTATTCTTAATAATTTATTTAAAAGTCATCGATTCAAAAATATCGATTTTTCTCACGCTCAAATCAATGCCAACAGCATTAAGTTCAGTGAATTTAGCGATGTCAATTTTAGTGCCGCAGACATGCAAAATAATCAATTTCAAAATAATGTGTTTCAAAGTACAAACTTCATGAATGCTGACTTGCGCCAAAGCAATTTTTCAGGAAGTCGCTTCTACCAAAGCAACTTTGAAGGTGCTATTTTAGACCGCTGTAATTTCACCAATACCAATATCACTAAAGAACAACTCAAAGAAGCAGATTCATATTTATGTATAACTCTGCCAGATGGAAGCATATATGATAATCACGGTAAAGAAACTTGCTAAACTAGGTTTAATGTTATTTATTTTGCAAACTGCATCCCTTCATGCCGCCAACCCAGACGATCATGAGCGCTTTATTAAAACGCAATCCTGTATCAAATGTGACTTATCCAACGATATTTTTGAAGGTGAGTACTCCCAGTCCTTACTCGATGGCGCAATTCTTAATGACTGCGATTTTGTCTATGCCAATTTTGATGACAGCCAATTTAATGGCAGCTTTTTGACCAAGGCCCATGCAAGTTCTTTTTGGAATCCATGGTTTTATTCTCAATCTACCTTTCGTCAAACCAACTTTATTGGCGCATTATTAAATTATTCAAATTTTTCGAATGTAGAGTTCAGTGGTGCTAATTTTACCAATGCCAATCTTAAATATGCTAACTTTGAAAATGCCAATCTCTCTAATACCAACTTCTCAAATGCAATCGTTGATGGTTTAAAATTAAAAAATGCCATATTAATAGGTTCAAATATCTCTAACGAACAACTTGCCGTCGTGGCATCAAAAGACTGTGTGATTTTACCTAATGGTGAGCTTTTTCAGGAAAACTACCAAAGTAAATGTGTATTTTGAAAACCATCGCGAATTCATGCAAACCTGTGTGCTTGTACTAAAATTAAAGCATATCTCAACAGGGAAATGCATATGAAACCGCAACTTTACCGTTATAGTAGACAAATTCTAAAATCCTATCGCCTACATCTCATTGGTTTTTTAATTATTGGTTTCATTTCAGCAAGCTTAAATACACTCACGCCCTATGTGCTAAAACTATTAATCGATAACATGGTGAATTTTAAAGGTCCCATCCAAGATGTTTTTGTTGCCATCAGACCTTATATTATATTTTATCCCTTTAGCTGGTTTTTACTGTGCATTAATATGCGTTTTCTAGATTTCATCAAAATGAAAACCTTTCCAAGTATCCGAGAAGATATTCTCTCATCCCAGTTTGCTTACTTAATTCAACATGAATACAGCTATTTCCAAAATCATTTTGCAGGAAACCTTGCCAATAAAATTGTTGATTTACAAGCTGGGATTATTAATATTTTAACGATTATTGAAGATTGTTATACCCAATCTATTACCTTAGTCATTGCGCTTATAACCTTGCTGGTGATCCATCCTATATTTGCCTTGATTTTGATCGCTTGGGTGCTTTTATTTCTCGGAATCACCTTCTATTTCTTAAAACCCATTCAATATCTTTCTCTGATTTTTGCAAAATCTCGTAGTCACCTCATGGGTAAAATGGTTGATGGGGCAACAAATATCATCAACATTCGCTTATTTGCCCGAAACAATTATGAAAGCAAGAGTATGCATCAATCAATACGAGATTGCGTCGAGAAAGACCGTAACATGCTTCAAAAAATCATGTATATGCGCATCGTAGGTGATATCAGTATCATTTTATTTCTAAGCACCAATCTTTGGGTGCTAGGTCTTTTATATGCAAAAGGACAAGTTAGCATCGGAGATTTTAGTTTTATCATCACCCTATCCATCGGGATCCTCTGGAACCTTTGGTATTTGACCGATCATTTCGTTATTTTTTCCGAAGAAATTGGTCGTTGTCGACAGGCATTAAGTATTATTGAAGAACCTATCGGCATCCAAGACAGCAAGAATGCAACACCACTTAATATTCATGAAGCAAAAATTGAGTTTAAAGATGTCCATTTTAATTATAATGAAGGCAAAAAATTATTTAAAAATAAAAACATCATCATACCCGCAGGACAAAAAATTGGTCTTGTTGGGTACTCAGGAAGTGGAAAGAGTAGCTTGGTTAATCTCATTCTGCGCTTATTTGAATTAGAATCAGGGCAAATTTTCATCGATGGACAAGATATTAAATCTGTCACCCAAACTTCTCTTCGCGAAAATATTGGTTTTATTCCACAAGATACCAGTTTGTTCCATCGAAGCATTATCGATAATATTCGTTATGGAAAAATTGATGCCAGTGATGCCGAAGTGATTCACGCCGCCAAACTTGCACATGCTGATGAATTTATACAACAACTATCCGATGGCTATCATACATTAGTCGGTGAACGCGGCATTAAACTTTCAGGTGGACAGCGTCAACGTATTGCTATAGCGCGCGCAATCTTAAAAAATGCCCCCATCTTAATTTTGGATGAAGCCACAAGTGCCTTAGACTCTAAAACAGAGCAATATATTCAAGAATCTTTATCCCATTTAATGCATGATAAAACCACCATTGTCATTGCACATCGCTTATCAACACTAACCCAAATGGATAGAATTTTAGTACTAGATAAAGGTATAATTGTTGAAGATGGTAGCCACCAAGAACTGTTAAAGAATAACCATTTCTATAAGCATTTATGGGAAACCCAAGTCAGCGGTTTTCTTGGGGATAAGCCCGATTGAAACTGATGGTTTTAATTCTTTAAACATTTCCAGCCATTTGCTGAAAGCATGTCCTCAGCTCTAAATAATTGGCCTCGTAATGCAAGATGGTTTTTTTCATTCATCGTCGATGTCATGCCTGCGCATGTACTCAAGACCTCAATTTTCTGGCTTATGTTTGGATAAAGGTCTTGAAGCTTTCGTTGTTCATCAATTGATAACACAAATATCATCTTAGCCTGCTGAACCTCATCATTTGTTAAAGGCCGAATCTCTGGACTTTTACTAAGGTTCCAAGCAGCCATTGAGGCTTTGGTGTCAGCTGAAATCGCTTGGGGCTCCTTCATCGTTCTGGCACATGTTGATTTAAAAAACAAACCAGAGGCGATATTAGAAGCCATAAAGACCGCATTCGCATCTTCACTGCTCACAAACATAAGCTCACAAGCACAAGTAAGACTACTGAAGATCCAAATCATAAAACTGCAAAGCCATTTCATCTTCATATCCTTTATACAAAACCTAAATTAAGTATAGACAAAAAATAATTCAAGGTTTTGTTTATGGATCTACCACGCGGTATGTTGGCCTAGACATGCTAAAGCAATGATACTTACACTCACAAAAATGGTCATTTTCAAACGAAACACGAGATAGGCTTTATCAATAGCTTGGTGATTAAATAAAAATCTATCAAGGGCAAAAGCAAGCCATAAGCTCAGCATTAAAATTAAAAAACTAAATTCCCAGATGGGGAATAATATACCTATCCAGGTTAAAATCACCAATAGATTTGATAATAACATCACCCTTTTTGCTGAGCTGTCTTGTATTTTTTGCGAAAACCCCCAATGACTTCCTGCAATAAAGCTAATGATCAAACCGGCGTATGACGATACCAACACGGCTAAAAAAGGCCACCACATCGACGAATTTGGTAGCAAACTTAAAATGATAGCTAGGACAAAGGGAAGCGCACCTAAAATACATAAAAAACGCCCAAAATTCCAAGGCCAACTTTTTTGGTCAACACTCATACTTGCTCCTCCAGCCAGTTTGGAGATTGTTTAATCACCATATCAATTTGCTTTAACTGGGTCAGTAAATCTTTCATTAAATGCAGTGGCCACGTATTGGGGCCATCACTCAACGCCTCATCAGGATTGGGATGGGTTTCCATAAAAATACCTGCAATACCAGCAGCAACCGCCGCTCTAGCTAGTACGGGTACAAATTCACGATTACCACTAGATTTGCCATCACCGGCACCTGGTAGCTGTACTGAATGTGTTGCATCAAAAATCACAGGACAGGCAGTGTCACGCATGATTGACAGTGAACGCATATCCGATACCAAATTGTTATAGCCAAAACTTGCCCCGCGTTCACACACCATAATGTTGCCATTACCTGTTGCTTTGGCTTTTGCCACCACATGCTTCATTTCCCATGGTGATAAAAACTGACCTTTTTTGATATTGACAGGTTTCATGGTGGCTGCAACGTGTTGGATGAAATTTGTTTGTCGACATAAAAACGCAGGGGTTTGCAGAACATCCACAACGGATGCCACCTCATCCAAAGGGGTATCTTCATGCACATCAGTTAAAATGGGGAGATCAAATTGTGTTTTAACCGCATGTAAAATTTCAAGACCTTTAGCTATTCCAGGCCCCCTATAACTATGAACTGAGGAACGATTAGCCTTATCAAATGACGATTTATAAATAATTGGCATTGACAATGCATCGCTTAAAGCCTTTAAATGCTCAGCAGTTGTCATGGCCATCAACTCTGATTCAATGACACATGGCCCTGCTATCACCAATAGCGGTGAATTTAAACCAACTGAAATACCATTTATCTTCATTATATTCCTTGTTTTCTTGCGGCTTTGACAAAATTGACAAAAACTGGATGAGGCGCGCGTGGTGTGGATAAAAATTCTGGGTGAAATTGACAAGCAATAAAAAATGGATGGCTTGGAATTTCAACAATTTCAACCAAGGTGTTATCAACTGAACGCCCAGAAATAGTCATACCATGTTGTTCAAGTTCAGCTACAAAATTTTCATTGACTTCATAGCGATGACGATGTCTTTCCATGATTTGAGCTTGCCCATAAATTTTAGCAGCCATGGTATTTGGAATTAATTCACAGGCATAGGCCCCTAAACGCATGCTACCACCTAAATCCGTTTTTGCATCACGCAGTTCAACACTACCATCTGCTTTACGCCACTCTTGAATTAATCCGACTACGGGGTACGGGCTATTGGCATCAAATTCAGTGGAATTAGCAGCTTTTAGACCTGCCACATGACGGGCAAATTCAATGACTGCCGTTTGCATACCTAGGCAAATTCCAAAAAATGGGATCTTGTTAACCCGTGCATACTGAATAGTCGAAATTTTACCTTCAATACCACGTTGTCCAAAACCACCTGGCACTAAAATAGCATCGAGGTTTTTGAGAATCTCGGGGCCTTCAGTACTAATGCGATCCGCATCAATATAGACGACTTTTACCTTGGTTTTGGTCTTGATTCCAGCATGTTGCAGGGCTTCATGAATTGATTTATAGGCATCACTTAATTCGGTATACTTTCCAACCAAAGCAATATTGACTTCAGCTTCAGGTGAGGCTTGTGCTGCAACCACTGCCTCCCAATCAGATAGATCAGCAGGTTTTGCTTCAATACCAAAACGCTTGACAACCAATTCATCCATGCCCTGAGCAAGTAAAATATTCGGTATTTGATAAATGCTTTTGGCATCAGGTAGACTAATGACTGACTGACGTTCCACATTGGTGAATAAGGCAATTTTCTCTCTATCATGTTGACTTAAGGGTTGCTCTGAACGACAGACCAAAATATCAGGTTGAATACCGATTGAACGCAACTCTTTGACAGAATGTTGGGTTGGCTTGGTTTTGGTTTCACCTGATGTTGCGATATAAGGCACTAAAGTTAAGTGAATGAAAAGCGTATGTTGGCTACCTAATTCCATACGCATTTGGCGTATGGCTTCTAAAAAAGGCAAGGATTCAATATCACCAACTGTTCCACCAATTTCAACTAACGCAATATCAACATGCTCTGAACCTTTCTTAATACTATTTTTGATTTCATTGGTAATATGTGGGATCACTTGCACCGTGCTACCAAGATACTCACCACGTCGTTCTTTTTTAATGACACTTTCATAAATTCGACCAGAAGTAAAATTATTCAATTTTGTCATGGTTGTACTGATAAAGCGCTCATAATGACCTAAATCAAGATCGGTTTCTGCTCCATCATGGGTGACGTACACTTCACCATGTTGAAATGGACTCATGGTTCCAGGATCAACGTTGATGTAAGGGTCTAACTTAATGATGGTAATTTTTAAACCACGTGCTTCAAGAATAGCAGCCAAAGATGCCGCAGCAATGCCTTTGCCAAGAGAAGAAACCACACCACCGGTTATAAATATATACTGCGTCATCACTCACCTACCAATTGGATTTGAGCCAAAATATCAATCATCATTAACGCTGACTCTGCAGCCTCAACACCTTTGTGACCATGTTTTCCACCAACCCTGGCAAGCGCTTGCGCTTCATTTTCCGTTGTTAATACACCAAATATGACTGGCGTCGCATGATGCATCGCCAACTGTTGACATCCTTGACTCACTTGATCACAAACATAATCATAGTGACTGGTATCTCCACGAATGACACATCCAAGACCAATGACGACATTGGGTTGTTGATAAGTAATCATTTGCTGGCAAGCTAATGGTATTTCAATAGCACCAGGAACTTCTACTACGGTAATATTTTGCTCATGAATGCCATGTTGTATTAAATATTTTAAGCAGCCTTCGAGTAAGCGGCCGGTAATAAATTGATTAAATTGGCTGACAACAATAGCAACTTTGGCATGAGTTTGCTGCTTAGCATTATTCGCTTTGATATACTTGATCATAAAGATACCTCAATCTTTTTTGTCAATAAAATGACCGAGCCTCGAGGCCTTGGTTGTTAAATATTTTTCATTTTCCGGATTACTGGGTATATGAATCCCAATGCGCTCTGAAACCTCTATACCAAAATGTTCAATACCCTTTATTTTTAGCGGGTTATTGGTTATTAAGCGTACTTTATTACATTTAAAGTACTTTAAAAACTGATATGCAACTGAATAATCACGTGAATCAACAGGTAGGCCTAAATGAATATTGGCATCAACGGTATCGACACCTTGATCCTGCAAAACATAGGCTTTTAATTTATTTTTAAGGCCAATACCTCTGCCTTCTTGGCGTAAGTACACCAAGTACCCACCCTCATCAGCAATCATTTTTAGCGCCTGATGAAGTTGGGGGCCGCAATCACAACGCAAAGAACCAAAAACATCACCAGTCAAACATTCAGAATGAATTCTAACTAATGGTGGTTTTGATTTGTCTTTGACAGGCGCATGAACAACCAAATGCTCATGATCGTCTATTGCATTCTTAAATAAGGTCATTTGAAAAATGCCAGCACCTTCAATCGGAACTCGCGTACTAATTTCTTCCTGAACCAACTCTTCAGTCAATATTCGATATTCAACAATTTGTTGAATGGATAATATAGGTAAATGATGCGTGTGCGCGAATTCCACTAATTCATCTTGACGGCTCATACTGCCATCATCATTCATGATTTCACAAATAACAGATGCTCGTTTAAGTCCAGCAAGACTCATTAAGTCAATACTACCCTCTGTTTGTCCTCGTCGTTTTAATACACCACCTTGATGGGCCCTTAAGGGAAAAATATGACCAGGTGAGATAAGGTCTTCTGGCTTGGTCTTGTCATCAATGGCCACTAGGATGGTATGGGCTCGATCTGCGGCAGATATCCCTGTGCTAACACCTTTAGCTGCTTCAATGGATACAGTAAAAGCTGTTTGGTAGGGTGAGCGATTTTTGGGACTCATTAAGGGCAACTTCAAATACTCAATTCGCTCTTCATCAATGGGCATGCAAATTAAGCCACGACCATACTTGGCCATAAAATTAATGGCCTCAGGTGTGACAAACTGAGCAGCCATGACCAAATCGCCTTCATTTTCTCGGTGCTCATCATCAACCAATATAACCATACCGCCAGCTTTAAGGGCATTTAACGCATGTTTGACAGTATTAATCACGTTTATCATTCAAATTCCTCATAACCTCAAGCTGATGGGCAATAATTCGGGTTAAGTAATCAAATTCGACATTTAATTGTTGACCAATTGACAGTTTATCAAAATTGGTCGCCTTTAGGGTGTGGGGCACTAACATCAATTCAATTTGTCTGCCATGCAAAGCATTAATGGTGAGACTGACGCCATTTAATGTGATGCTACCTTTTTCAACTAGAAACAACATCTCTTTTTCAGAAAAATCACCAACGCATATTTTAACATAATCATCGAGTTTTTCCAAAGCACTCACTGCAATAATAGCATCCACATGGCCACTCACATAGTGTCCACCCATTCGAGTTTGAGCTAATGCAGCCTTTTCAAGATGCACCAAATCCCCTTCTTTTAATAGTGATAGATTTGTCTTAGCAATTGTTTCAGGAGAGACATCAAAACTTGCTTGATAAGCACTTTGAGCAATAGCGGTTAAACAAACCCCATCAACGGCGATGCTCTCTCCTAATACTATTTCAGGATAAGGGGTCTCAAGCACCAAACGCCTGCCCATAAGATGAATTTGATTTTCCAACACTTTTGCTTGTTGTTCAATAATACCTGTAAACATGTTTCTCTACCAATCTATAGTCAGGCGCATATTATCATCCATTTGCTGCCATTGTAAGCGTCGATTTTCAAATTTCATCACCTCATTGAATGCATCTATACCTGCATGTCCTAGGACAACTGGACATAGATAAATATGCGTTTTATTCACAAGATTCATGTGATGAAGTTGCTGCATTAAACGCGGCCCTGCTTCAATCCACGCACAGTGATAGCCTCGCTCTGCGATATTCAAGATCATAAGCTCTAAATCAAGCCCTTGATTTGAAGCTTTAATGGCTTGATAAATCACCCCCTCGATGAGATGATTTGGTGTAAGCTTTGGTAAATGATAGATGATGCATGGCCGTTGACAAGAAAAAACTTTTTCATGTCCAGTTAAGCGCAAATGACTATCAATGATAGCCAAAGGTTTATCGAATGTTTTATGGTGTAATCGAACATTGAATAAAGGATTATCCGCAATAATGGTATTGGCCGTTGTTAATAAAATATCACTTTCTAATCGGGCTTGGTGCGTAAAGTTTTCAGCAAGTTCATTTGATAGCAACACACGACGCCCAGGATAACTCACTTTTGCGTCCAAACTTTGCGCCCATTTCGCAATAATGAACGGTTTTTGATGTTGATGCCAATAAGCATACCTTTCATAGAAGGCATTTATTTCTGCAATTGGATAATGTAATACATCAATACCATGAGATTTTAATTTATCACAACCCAAATTTGCCTTTACAATAGGATTCGGATCAACATACCCATACACCACCTGCTTAATACCTTGTTTAATGATGGCATCAACACAAGGTGGGGTTCTGCCCCAATGACCGCAGGGCTCCAAGGTCACATATAAATACACATCAGTTAAAGGCTCATGCAGTTGATCTAATGCCATGATTTCAGCATGTTTACTTTCCGGCCCGAGATGAAAGCCACGCGCAATGATTTGATTGTCTTTAACTGCAACCGCCCCCACTGCTGGATTTGGTGAAGTAAAACCATAGGTTTTTTTAGCCTCTTCCAAGGCCTCTTTTAAAAAAAAATCGTGGTTTATTAAATTATTTTCGTCCATTGGATTAATTTTAAATCAAAAATATGCTTTAATGATAACTTATTATTCAATTCTTGAGTAGCTTATGCTGACATATTTATCACGACGTCGACATTTGAAAAAAGCTTTGCCATTTTTTTTACTCATATGGCCCTTGGTTTGTGATGCTTTTACTGCTTACTCCAATAAAGAACTTGATGAATTAGAAAAACAATTTAAACGTGAAATCAATTCCTCACCGCAGGTCATTCGGACCCCACTCGCTTCAAACTATATCAACCAAATTGGATCTCGTCTTGCCCGCCAAGGCCATATGAGCCAACCCTATTTCTTTATTGTTAATTCCAATGAAATTAACGCTTTTGCAGGACCCGGTGGCTATATTGGGGTGAATACACAGTTGATTTTAACCTCAGACACCGAGAGCGAACTGGCAGCGGTCATGGCGCATGAAATGTCGCACGTGCGACAACACCACCTCTATCGCATGATTGAACGCCAAAAAGGCATGCAAATCCCCAAAATGGCAAGCATGTTAGCAGCGATTGCACTCGGTGCCATCAATCCTGTGTTAGGAACAGGGGCAATGATGGGTACATTGACCAGCTTTGAACAAGATACCATTAATTTTATTCGTTCCAATGAAAAAGAAGCAGACTCAATTGGTATCGACATGTTAACCAAAGCCGATTACAACCCAGAGGGTATGCCGCAATTTTTTAAAAAAATGCAATTGAATTCAAGATATTATTATAGCGATAATATACCCGCTATTTTGCGTACTCACCCCTTAGATGAAGACCGTATTGCTGAAGCAGATAATCGCATTGCCCAATTAAAATTTAAGCCACATGAGAAATCTTCTGCCAACTATTATTTTTTCAAAGAATTGATAAGGCATACCGTCAAACACGCCTCACAAGACACCTTATTATTTTATCGCAAAGAATGTCGCATGCATTCACCAGATTTTGCCTGTATTTATGGAGAGGCTTTAAGCTATCAAGAAGCCAATCAAAATAGCAAGGTCATTAGCTTGCTCGAACCACTTGCTAAAGGGGAGTTTGAAAATAATCCGTTTATTAAACTTGCCCTTGCTCAAGCATATGAAGACAATGGTCAAAAAAATAATGCACAAACCATCTATCAAGAATTTAATGCCACATTACCCAATAATAATGCCATTATTGATCAGTATTCAGATTACCTGAAACAAGATAATCCCAAACAAGCCCTTTCAGTTTTACTCAAAGCCCACCGACAATTCAGCCAAGACCCTGCAATTTGCGTGCGTCTTGCTAGAGTACAGGCGCAACTTCATCAAACCCCACAAGCCTATTTCACTGAAGCGAACTGCCATCTTATCATCGGTGAAAAAAAGGCAGCCATCACCCAATTAAATATCGCCAAGCGTTATGCAAAACCAAATTCTTATATTTATCAACGCATCATCGCAAAAATTGATGAACTAAAAGAAGATAATTAAATAATCTGATGATTCATTTGAACATCTGAAAGACGTTTATATTAAGCGCCCATCTCAATACTGTCGAATTAAAAGTCATGCTATGGTATAATGATCAACACTATCTTTTTTAACTTGTTGTTACTGATGAGAAATATCAATCCATTAATTGAAATTACAAAAAAACATGCTTTATTATATGCATTTTTTCTCGTTCTTTATGAATTTTTGACCTATATCTCTAATGATATGATCATGCCTGGCATGCATCAGGTTGTGGAGCAATTTCAAGTCTCTTCCGACCAAATACCCAATGCAGTGACTGCATTTATGTTAGGTGGCGCTAGCTTACAATTCTTTTTAGGTCCCTTATCTGATGCTTTTGGCCGCAAAAAAGTGATGCTAATAGGCGTCTTGATTTTCTTTTTAAGTACTTTTTTCCTATCAATTAGCCACCATATGAATGAATTTTTACTGGAGCGTTTTTTTCAAGGAATGGGTATTTGTTTCATTGGGGCCATTGGTTATACCACCTTGCAAGAAATGTTTGATGACATCGATGCTGTTAAACTGACTGCAATGATGTCGAGCCTTACCATTATTGCCCCTTTAATGGGACCATTACTGGGCAGTTATATGGTTATGCATGGCGATTGGCGGATGATTTTCACCCTGGTTGCAGCGCTAACAGCTTTTGCTTGGTGGGGATTGTCAACTTACATGCCAGAGACCATTGGCGCAAAAAAACGCAATGGCGATGTCATTGCAAAACAAAACCTAAGTATTGCTATTGCATTAAATAACTATCGACAGTTACTGCAAAACAAATCCTTTATGTGCAGCCTCATCATGTATGGCATGATGGGCATACCCTGTATGATTTGGATTGCACTAAGCCCTGTGATGATCATTGCTGATGCGCACCAAAGTCTCTATGAGTATAGTTTATGGCAAATTCCGATGTTTTCATCATTTTTATTCGCCAATACCTTATTGCAACGACTAACAGCACGCTTCAAACTTCAACAACTGATGGAACAAGGCATTTATATCATCATTGTAAATTTATTATTATGCCTTGTATTTCAAAGCCTAATTGGCAGTGCCTATTTATCCTTTGTGCCATTGTTTGTGGGTTACTTCTTTGGATATGCCATTGCCAGCGCACCGATGTATCGCCTAATGTTTGGTTTATCTTCTGTGACCAAGGGCACAACCGGTGCGATGATTTCACTTTGCATCATGTTGATTCAATCAATTGGCATTGAGCTTGGCAACATTGTCTACCATCGTTACCAGTACCAGGGCTTAAGTCTGCTTTTAACGACTATTGGACTTGGGATTATGACGCTAGCCTTCTTCGTCATACGCTTTAAAAAACAAGCCCTGGCATTAGAAGAAGCACCAAACTAGCCCCCCTACACAACGGTATGTCTTTTTATCACACTACCCTTAGACCAACCAAGGCCAATATCAAGATCATGATCATGATATTGGATGGTTGTTGATAAGGGTAGATTTAATAAATCTTCTGCAAACCAAGTAATATATGCCGAAGAATAACAAAGCTTCTCTTTATGTTTCACCGTTACAAAGCTCTTTTCTTGAATCGACCAATCAGCCTTACATACTTTTTCATCGGCCCTCAGCTTTAAATCAAACAAGGTATAAGAATGATTTGGGAAATCTAATAAAGGAGATTTTCCCATATATTCAGGAACCCCGAAGCCGTACCATTGATGTGTTTTCACTTCTTTTTGTAACAAATTTCTGGTTTTAACCACCGTATCTTGGCTTGAAAGTCCATGAGATTGTTTATATTGTTTCATTCCTAAAATACACAAGTCGATATCACCCGCGCCGAGTCTATGATTTATCATTGGATAATTAGTGGCATAGCAACTTTGATTATCTTCATAGGCGGCCTTCATCTTATTAATTCCTAACGCTGGAAAAGACATACTCCAAATCTTCATGGTTTGGCCTAAAAAATGAATGGGATACACATGATGGTTTAACTCTAAATTATTCTGTTTAATGGCAAGTGCAATTTGTGCTGACCCACCACCAATTTCAAAGACTGCGGTATTATCAACAGATTTAAGGTTTTTATTTTTGACCAACTCAATTGCATTAGCGAGCCATAATAAAATACCCTCCTCCTCACCCCCTAAAGTTCTAAGCTCCTTTAAGATGAGTTTAGATTTGGTATCAAACCACTTTTTAGTCACTGCAAAACGTTGCATTCTTTCATCTGCACTTAAACTTCTCAAGCCCTCAGTGGCATACATATACACCTGTATTGGATAAGCTTTATAATCGAGAAAAAGCTCGTCTAATAACATAAATATTTGCTCATTTTTATAATCATTTAATGCTTTGTCAATGGCGTGTTTGTCCAAAAGAATCATGTCATATGTGGCAGAAAAATCTTTCAAATTTAAGGCATAAAGGTAGAAACGAGTACCACTACTTCCAGCATCGACAACAATTTCACAATGTTTGTGTTGACAAACATCTATCGGTTTAAATGCTGCATATACAGGTAGGGTAAATAACGACGCAACTAGTAAGCAAGAACGATTCCATGTTCTCATGATATAATCCTATGTCAAATTTCAATTAATTTTGATGAGCGAGTGCAACACCATAAGCCCAATCCATCGCTTTATTTTGCTGTGGCAAATCAATCATTCCATCTATATCAACCCCCATGCCATCAGCCATAAATGCATAAAAATAACTGGCAGCAAAACAGTTGCGATATAGATATGGTTTTCCTTGGTGCTCTTTAAAAAGACTTAACCAATCCTGATGACAGGATACGCTATCAGCCTGATACTTTAATTCATTTAAACTCAGGCTATATTGAGCAAATTTAAACGGTGGCGTGATGGCCGTATAGTAAAGCGAGCCTAAAGCTGTCCATTGCATCGGTTGATTGAATAATCTTAATACTTTTCTGGTTTCATCAAGCTGAAGCATGAGAGATAAAAGACGATTATCTTTAATCCCTTGTATACATCGTCCTGCATCACCATCAGCCACTTGACCATTTTTTAAGGGATATCCCATGCTATAGCAACTATCTTGCTCACTAAATAGCTTTTCAACTTCGTTAATTCCTAAACCAAGGTAACTTTTAGACCAAACATTAATATCTTGACCATTAATCTTTAAACGGATGAGATTCTCATCTGCAATCAATGCCTTTTTTTCTTCAGGTACTGGGATAACAACTTGTGCAGACGCACCGCCAAATTCTATCACTGCGGGCATATCGTCAATATCCCTGCCATGATTGACAGCAAGCCACGCAAAAGCCCCCTCTTCTTGACCACTAATGGTACGAATCTCTTTTAACGCCCAAGTATCTTGTTGGCTAAACCAAGATTTAATTTTCTGATAATAAACATCTTGTGTTTGTTG
>RGPR01000320.1 GCA_010030245.1 Gammaproteobacteria bacterium | reverse complement strand
CAGAAGGGTCACTTGTTTCGAGTAACCCTAGTTTAGCAGGTTTGAGTATATTTCTCCCATGCAAAGATTCGAGTGAAAGTGCCTCGCCTGACTCAAAACCCAAATAATCACTATAGTGCATTTAGCCTATCCCTTAGGAGATATTCGTTAGGGGTAGATGAAAGCCTACCATTTAAATAAGCAGCGGCGATTAACTCACAGTAAGCTTGTTATTGGCTATTAAAAACGAGGTTGACACTCGTTTTTAAAAAACCCATGAGGGGTCGCTGGTTTTATTGACACATTATTGCTTAAAGTTTATAGTGTATGGCTAAAATTAAGCACTCTTTAGTGATTTTAGTTGTTCGATATTTGCAGCGAAATCAGTTCGGAATTTGGGGGGAATTAATATGAACGAGCAACAATTACAGTCAGTGATTGAAAAAATAAATAAAAATGAAATAGTGGAATTAAGTTTTCCAGGTCATGCTGCAATAGGGCTGCCAGAATTGATAGCTATTGCAGATGCTCTCAAAAACAATAGTAGCGTACTTAGTATTGACCTCGCGGGCAATCTAATTGGAGATGCCGGTGCAGCAGCACTTGCAGAGGCTCTAAAGACTAATCGCAGTGTGCAAAGTCTTGACCTTAGGTATAATCAGATAGGAGATGCCGGTGTTGCAGTACTTGCTGAGGCTTTAAAGACTAATCACAGTGTGCAAACGCTCGAACTTGGAGATAGTCAGATAGGAGATGCCGGCGTTACAGCACTTGCTGAGGCTTTAAAGACTAATCACAGTGTGCAAACGCTTTACCTTGGAGGTAATCAGATAGGAGCTTCCGGTGCTGCAGCACTTGCCGAGGCTTTAATGCAACAAGATTGCAGTATTCAACTGCTTGGCCTTGAAGATAATCAAATTGGAGATGCCGGTGTTGCAGCACTTGCCGAGGCTTTAAAGACGAATCGGGGTGTTCAAACTTTGAATCTTATGCGGAATCAAATAGGAGATGCCGGTGTTGCAGCACTTGCCGAGGCTTTACAGACTAATCACAGTGTGCAAACGCTTTACCTTGGAGGTA
>RGPR01000319.1 GCA_010030245.1 Gammaproteobacteria bacterium | reverse complement strand
CGTACCAGCCTGAATTGATAAGCTCTTCTATAAAAATAGCATCAGCGCGACGAAGGAGATCTGCAAATTCTGATTTGACTTCCCCTAGAATACGCACACCAAGACCAGGGCCTGGGAAGGGGTGACGATAAACCATCGTTTTTGGTAAGCCTAGTGCAACACCTAGTTCGCGCACTTCATCTTTAAAAAGCTCACGTAAGGGCTCTAGTAATTTTAGGTTTAAAGTTTCTGGTAAACCACCTACGTTGTGATGGCTTTTAATGGTGTGTGCTTTTTTGGTTTTTGCAGAGGCTGATTCAATTACATCAGGATAGATAGTACCTTGCGCTAACCATTTAGCATTTGGAATCTTTTTAGCTTCATTTTGAAATACTTCTACAAACTCACGACCGATAATTTTTCGTTTTTGTTCTGGATCGGTAATGCCTTTTAAATCATTCAAGAATTTATTGGATGCATCCACATGAATCACTTTGACGCCCAAATTATCATGGAATGTTTTCATAACTTGTGTCGCTTCATTTAAACGGAGTAGACCGTTATCGACAAACACACAAGTGAGCTTAGGCCCAATCGCACGATGTATAAGTGCGGCCGCAACAGATGAATCGACACCGCCTGATAATCCCAAAATCACTTCATCATCTTTGACAGTGTCTTGAATATGTTTGACCGCTGTTTCAATGTAATTAGGCATCGTCCAGCTTGGTTTACATTCACAAATTTTATTTACAAATTGTTTGAGAATATTAAAGCCTTGTTTGGTGTGTGTGACCTCAGGATGGAATTGCACCCCATAGAATTTTTTTGATTCATCCATCATGCCAGCGATAGGTGTTGAGGCATTACTTGCAATGACTTTAAATTGCGGTGGGAGTTCTGTGACTTTATCGCCATGACTCATCCAAACATCAAGAAGCCCATTACCTTCTGGATTAGTTTTATCTTGAATCTTTTCTAGAAGAAGAGAGTGGTTATGCGCTCTAATTTCGGCATAACCAAATTCGCGCGTATTTGCATTTTCAACTTTGCCTCCAAGTTGTGCTGCCATGGTTTGCATACCATAACAAATACCTAA
>RGPR01000318.1 GCA_010030245.1 Gammaproteobacteria bacterium | reverse complement strand
CTAGTCTCTTGTGCTGGCTTTTATTGTTTAAATTTAGCGAAAACAAAACATCGTGGTGTGATTTGGGGAATGTATACGAAAGCAGAATACATAGGACAAGGTATTGCAAGCGTTTTAATTCAAACCATTATCAATCACGCAAAATCACGTGTTACCCAGCTGCACTTAACCTGCGTGACAAGCAATCTTGGTGCTGTGGCATTTTATCAAAAACACGGATTTAAAATATATGGCACAGAGCATCGTGCGCTCAAAATGAGAGATACATTTTTTGATGAGCATTTGATGATATTAGATTTAACAGGAGAATCCATGAAGCAGCTTGACACCTATCTCAGCCTTTGTACAGAGGTTTACGAATTAAGCAAGCCAAACCCACCGGAAGATGCATATGCTTTTTATCGTGACTATGCCATGAGAGCGAACGGTCCTATTTTAGAGCCGATGTGCGGTACAGGCCGATTTTTACTGCCCTTACTTGAAGAAGATTTCAATGTGCATGGCTTTGACGCAAGTGACCAGATGCTCGAAGCATTACATACCAAAGCCAAGGCTAAAAATCTAAAACCTACAGTTTGGAAAGGGTTTGTTGAAGATTTAAAACGTCCAGAAAAATACAATTTGATTTTTATTCCCAGTGGGTCTTTCTGTTTAATTATCGATCCTGAAGCAGTGAAATCAGCACTTAAAACACTTTATCATCATCTAAGCGATGATGGTGTTTTATTGTTTGAAGGTGAAACACTTAAAGCTGTGCCACCACTTGATGTATGGCGTGGCTCTGCATGGCACAAACCGAATGGTCAGATGATCATGCTAAGTTCATTAGCAACCATGAAGGACAATGTTTGCAATTCGATCGGCAAATACGAACTGATCCACAACAACAGCATTATTCATACAGAAATTGAAGAATTGAAAGTCAGAATTTACGATCAGCATGAGTTAACTGAAATTCTCAAAAGTTGTGGATTTAAAGTTCGCGCAATAAAGGCTTTTGATGGCTCAGCTACCCCAGAAGAAAATGATGAGAGCGTTGTCTATGAATGTAGAAAATAATGTTTCTGATCTCTTAAATG
>RGPR01000317.1 GCA_010030245.1 Gammaproteobacteria bacterium | reverse complement strand
AAGTGTTGATTTACCAACATTTGGCACTCCCATAATCATCATACGAAGTGGCTTAAGAGAAGTTCCTCGATGAGTGGCCAAAGACCTACAAAGGCTTAGAATTTTTTTTGGCTCATTTGTTTTTTTGCAAGAAATTGCAATAGCTTTTGTTTTAGGGAGTTTGTTGAAGTAATTAATCCATTGGTCTGTAATTTTAGGATCTGCCAAATCAGACTTATTTAAAACCTTTAGATGTAAGCGTTGTCTGGCTGAGCTTAAGTCTTTGATCATAGGATTTTGAGATGCAGCAGGCATCCTGGCATCTAAAACTTCGATGACCACATCGGTAAATTCCATGGTTTCGGCAGCTTTTTTTTGTGCTGCTACCATGTGACCTGGAAACCACTGAATACTCATGATTGATCTTTCATTTAATCAGTATCATTTTACTCTGTCATAAGTCTTCACGTATACGTTAAACTGATGAAGTTATGGACGAAATCAAAGATATTAAGCCCCAGCAGTCGATCGAACTCTTAAAAGCCCTTCATATTTTGACGCGCGATGGGAGAATGAATCAGGATTCAAGGCGTAAATTAAAACAGGTTTATCATCTTTACCAATTGATCGAGCCTTATTTAAAAAAAGCGTTAGCCATAGATCCTCACTTTACTTTGGTTGATCACGGTGCTGGAAAATCTTATTTAGGCTTTATTTTGTATGATCTTTTTTTAAAAGAAAAAGGCGGGGAGCTTTATGCTATCGAGCATCGATCTGAGTTGATTGATAAAGCTAAAGCATTAGCGAAAACTTTAAAATTTGATCGTATGCATTTTTTTGCATCAGATATAAAAAATTCATTAGAAGATTCGAGCCTTCCCAGTAAGGTAGATATGGTGACAGCCCTTCATGCATGTGACACAGCTACTGATGATGCCATTTTGTTTGGACTTAAAAAAAATGCTCAATATATTGTGATGATTCCTTGTTGCCAAGCTGAGATATCAAAAAGTTTAAGATCAGAAAAATCAGATCAATTAAAATATACATTATCCGAATTATGGCGACACCCCATTCATACGAGAGAGTTTGGAAGCCATC
>RGPR01000316.1 GCA_010030245.1 Gammaproteobacteria bacterium | reverse complement strand
ACCCTTGGGCACATTTACTCTGATCTGCCAGTTGGTATTCTTTAGAGAATGACTCTCTGTTAATTTTTTAACAAGTTCGACAGCCTCTTTATCACTTAAATTGATAACATCTTTTTCAAACACAACCAGTAAACCACCGGCTGATAAAGAGAGAAGTTGATTTTCACCGGCATTGAGCGACTGCTTAATCTCATTAGCATTGACTATTTCCGCTGGCGAGTCTTGATCGGCTGTTCCGCCTGGCTGATCTTTTTTTCCTTTGACTGATTTTTGTAGTGATTGACCTGACTTTAATTGGTTAATTTCTTTTTCAAGTTTTGTGATTTGTTCAGTTTGTAATACAAGCTTTTTTTCAACAACTAACTTATCTTCTTCAAGCTTTTTAATTTTTGCTGATTCAGTATTTTGACTATCCGATGTGCTTTGTGACGTGTTGTTATTTTTATTTGAATTTTTCTCTTCATCCTTTGAAGACACCGGAACGCTCTTAACAGCATCAATATCTTTGATATTGAGATCAGGTTTCATTTTAGAAATCTGCAATATCGAACTCAGCACCACAATCGACATGACTGCGATCACGAATAGCAAATTAATAGCCAAATTGGTAACCGCGTCAACGTAACCGGGCCAAAATAAGTCTGAGGCGTCGTTGGAGTTTGATAAATCAGACATGATTTTCTCTTTGACTGTTATTTTTTATACAGTTCGACAGGACGAGTTTCAATTTTGGGCAATGAAACTCCTTCAATATTGACCTCATTGATTTGAATCACAGATGCTTCGCCAGTAGTGTTTGAACTTGCCGAAGGCTCTCGCAAATCAACGGGTTTTTCTTTTGTCAAAATATTGACTGAATTGGGTTTATCTTTTTTAGTTGAACTGTCTATTTCAACCGGTTTAATCAATATCACCGGTGCAGGAGTGACACCCATAGATGCCTTAGTCTCAAATTTAATGCCTGCCTGCTCAGCGACCTGACTGAGTACTCCTATTCGCCTTAATAATTGCGCTTGAGCTTGGATTTGTTGACCCAATGTCTGAATCAATCTTTGACGGGCGTTGAAATAACGTTCATTT
>RGPR01000315.1 GCA_010030245.1 Gammaproteobacteria bacterium | reverse complement strand
CAGGTACTGCGGGAAGGGGCACAAACCGGCACACAAGCATAAACGTTTTTGTAGCGAAAACCCTGCTTGGCAAGCGCATCCACATTTGGCGTCTTGGCAAATTTATTGCCATAGCATCCAAACCAATCAACGCTGGAATCTTCGCAGACAAGCCAAAGAATATTAGGCTGCTCCGCAGCTTGGGCAGAGCCTGAAATTAGAAAACAGCAAAAAAGTACAGCTTTGATCCAATTCATACCATCTCCAAGTAGTGCAAACTTAGAAGGTTAAACCCCATGAGCAAAAGCAAGTTCCGAGCTAAATCATGCGTTATCAACGAGAGAAATGCCAAAGAAAAAGGGTTGTAATAAATTTCGAGAACTCTAGTTCCAACTAGTCATTATCTTTTATTAAATGATAGGTAAGAAGCATAATATTTAAAAACAAAAAGAAACCAAAAGTACCAGACCAAAAAAAACCGCATTTACAAGCTAAACTAAAAAAGAAGCAAATCCCAAAAAACAATAGTCGGCCAGTATAGCGCTTAATCGCGTCGTTAGTGTCATTTTGTTCAACAGAGTCAGTTTCATCAGGCTCAATTGGTCTAGGTCTTGGTCTAATTGGACTAGGTTCAAGCCTAGGTTCAGGTCTAGGCCTAGGTTCAGGTTGTCTATTAGCTCTTTTCAATTTATTTTCATTGATAATATCCTTGATAGTCATAAGAGATTGCTTTGCGATTATCCAATGGCCAGGGTACTCCGATTCCACTGCATCGATCGAATTTAAAATTAAATCTTCGGAGAATTCTCCAAGTTTTTCATAAGCAATATCAATAACACTATCTAGTTCTTCTTTAGTTTTAAACTTCAAATCCAATTGAAGTTTTGTTGCAACAATTGCTTTTATAGGCCAAATAATATTTTCATCGTCTTTAATTAAATCAACTTCCTCCATCGCATCATTGGCTGAATTAACGAAAGTACAAAACCCTTTTAAATCTTCATTGGAGGGATCAAAAAGCAGAGCGGACTTAAGAAAATAAAAAGCCGCTTTATAGTTGTTTGCATTAAATAAATCTAATCCATATTTACAGAATCTTTGA
>RGPR01000314.1 GCA_010030245.1 Gammaproteobacteria bacterium | reverse complement strand
TGGCCGTATTGAATCGGTCGAGATACGCCTTTTGGAAAAGCAGCAACATAGCGCTTACCCGCTGCGTTTTCCAATATTTGTGCTCGATACTCTATAACAATGCGCGATATTTCAATATCAATCACTTGGCGTGATTCAAAGCCAACTTCAGTATAATTACCTTTCGGTAGACGTCGCTTATCAAGTTTGATTGGAATAATCGTATCGGGGTTTTCAACAGGCTCTAAATTTTTTCCTACACGACCAGGTTGGCCCCCGGGTTTGTTATTCCCTGTTTTTTTCTTCCGATTCAGATCACTCGATGGAGGCTTACTGCTGTTTTGACTGTTTAACCCCAATTTTCCAGCTAATAGGGTGATAATCATTAACAGCATATTAAACATATGCACGCACTGCAGGCGAGATCTTTTTGTCTGTCTCAGTAATATTGATCTTATCTGCTTTCAACGTTCCAACCTGTTAAATACCAATAACAGAATAATAACACGGGTTTTAAACAGCAAAATTTTCTTCTCATGGCGTATTTTAAGCGATTTAAAAATTTGAACTACGGCGGAGGATGGCCGTGTGGTTTTAATCTCAGGGTTGATTTTAAATCAGCTTATATCGAGTGTCTGAAGTGATGGAACTGAGGACCATTGTTTTATCAAAAAAACACCCAAAACCATGTCAAGAGCTATTTGAATTTTTTTACAAAAAAATTTCTTTTTACCTGTTTCATCACCGCAAACCGACCTGAAGAGACTGATTGTGGTGAATGGTTACAAGTTAGCAAATACTCTTTGCTCAAAATGTTAACTTTCCTCAATATATCGCGCAACTTTTTCACCGCATGTTGCACAATTTCCATTGAGTACAATGCTCCTACCAACAATTGTTGCAACAGGAGCACTTATGGTGCAGGTAGAAGCACATTGACCACACCAAACATTTTTTAGGATTAACTCCTTTTGAGTCACTTTCGATTCCCAAATATCCAAAGCCTTTTTAGTACCACTCACGTTGCTTTTTTGAGGTAACTTGGTGCGTGCTTTGGCTTGCTCCCAATACTGCATTAACTCATCAAATGATTTTCCTCTCA
>RGPR01000313.1 GCA_010030245.1 Gammaproteobacteria bacterium | reverse complement strand
AACAGTGGAAGTTCATCTCGATATTAATCCAGATGAAATGTTTGGTTCTAATTGTGTGATCAATGAGGCCATCGGTTATATTCGTGGCACATGTAATGTCATTCCCATGGTGAAACCCAATGCATTTGCTGCCTCTTATGCTGCAGGAAAATTTAAAACCTTTGGAGATTTAAAGGTCGCTGTCTAGCGCTTCTTCTGGAGGCAATGTCTGGCGACTCATCATGAGCATTCTGGATGAAGGCGTTTCTAAACTCATACGACCTAATAAACCTTGCCGATAATCATTCAATAAAGTTGAGGCGGCTCTCTCTAAATCGACCCCATGATTTTTGAGAGGGAACCCTTTTTTCTTAGCAATCCATTCTAAAAGTTGAATAGCATCCATTTTTACATCCTCGAGTTTGTAGCGCGCTTTAATCAATGCTGGATAGGCTTCGAGAATAATGATGCCTAATTTTTTAGCGACCTCTTCTTCGTAATAGGCATTCTTACCTATATTGTTATTGGCGGCTAATAAATCGCCATCTGAGGGATAGCGAATTTTGGGCCACATCATCCCCGGCGTGTCGACCAAAATCATGTGATCATTGATTTGATGACGTTGCTGTTGTTTAGTAATGGCAGGTTCATCACCTACTTTCGCAATACGACGATTAAGAATTGAGTTCATGAGTGTGGATTTCCCCACGTTAGGCACACCCATAATCATCATGCGAAGGGGTTTAATTGGATCGCCTCGGTGAGGTGCCAATGTTTTGCAAATGTTAAGAATTTTTTTAGGCTCATTCGCTTTTTTGCATGAGATCGCCATCGCTTTTGTATGCGGTATCTTATTGAAATATTGAATCCATTGCTCGGTAATCTTTGGATCCGCTAAGTCAGATTTATTGAGTATCTTAAGATGGGCTCTTTGACGAGCTGCACCAAGCTCTTTAATCATGGGGTTTTGAGACGCACCAGGGATTCTGGCATCTAATACTTCGATGACCACATCGGTAAATTCCATGGTTTCAGCCGCTTTTTTTTGCGCTGCCACCATGTGTCCTGGAAACCACTGAATACTCATGATTGATCTTTCATTTAATCAG
>RGPR01000312.1 GCA_010030245.1 Gammaproteobacteria bacterium | reverse complement strand
AAAATTGAATGGTATCGATTGGACAAGATACGTTGTGAGCAATGTTTCAAGGAGTTCATGAGGGATTTGAACAGGCAAGTTTATAAGTCGGCATATATCAAGTACGGCAAAAGATTGCAGACGATGGCATTTTTAGAAAAAAGCAAAGAAGGTCGGTTTCATTATCATGCGGCAATCGAGGCGCCAAAACATATGACGCAAGACGAGTTCTGCACATTCGCAATGCATGTGTGGTTAGAGCAATATTTTGGATATGGCAAAGGTGTTTCAAAGGCAAATGCAGATCGTGGTTGGATAGCCTGGACATAGATACGTTTCACAACAAAATTGTTTTTGCGTAGGCATTCATTTTTCGGGCGTATCAATCAATTTCATACATACAAGGCAGGCATCATCGATTCTGCTTTATTAGAAGATTTTATCAAAATTCAAATTTCAAAAAACATCATTTCAAACGAAAGGGATTTCACATGAAGGTAAGACAATCAGATTTCATATCATTCAGGACAACACGTGATCAGAAGTTACGCATGATCGATTATTGCAGGCAGAATGACAAAAAGGTCAGTGATTTGATGAGACAGTTTTGTGAGCAATTGTTCGACAACGTCACATTGGGTCAATCAGGTGAGCATTCATCAACACCGATGAAAGGGTCACAGGCATGACATTGGCGAGCAAGTTTGTAGGCATGAATATCAAGAAAGTGACAGAGCAGATATCATCTGGATCAACGGTCACAGCGGCAATTGAAATCAATGATGCAAAGGACGCATCCAAAGCGGTCGACACGATTAAAAAGACATTGATCATTGGTAAGGGATCGGTGTTGATGCTGGCGATCAGGATTTGAATACGTCTATGAAACAGGTTGGGATCGACAAATTCATACACGTCATAAATCAATTAAAAGCATTCTATATCAGTCACTTAAACAGTGATTTATATACGTAAAAATGCATGTTTGAGATAAACGGATCATATACGTCTATTTTTTGATGGCTATAACCTGTTCTTTTAATTGATAAAAAAGATCAACAAGAATATTGCCAAGGTTGGGGTCAAGGGTTCGAATCCCTTTACCCGCTCCAAATAATC
>RGPR01000311.1 GCA_010030245.1 Gammaproteobacteria bacterium | reverse complement strand
TTCACCTACAATCGCTAGCGTTTCACCTTTTTTAATCGATAAACTGACGTTATTAAGCGCTTTAATCGTCTTCTGACGTCTTACAAAAAAACCAGACGTTTGCGTATAGGTTTTATAAAGATTTTTTGCTTCTAATAACACTTCATTTTTCATATTTTTTGAAATCATTTAAATAAGTGTCTTTTAAATAAATGCACGATGTTGAATGGGTTTTAGTTTCTTAATGCCTTTGGCATCAGGCACACATTGAAGAAGAGCTTTGGTGTAAGCATGTTTTGGTTTCTTCAAAACTTCTTTCACACTTCCCTTTTCAACAATTCGTCCTTGATACATGACAATCACATCATCGGCGGTCTCTTCCACGACACCAAAATCATGCGTAATAAAAAGCATGGCCATGTGTCTTTTTTCTTTTAAAGAAGACAGAAGCTTTAAAATTTGTGCTTGTACTGTGACATCTAATGCGGTTGTGGGTTCATCTGCAATCAGAATAGAAGGTTCGCACGCGATACTCATTGCAATCATGATGCGCTGCCTTTGCCCGCCTGAGAGCTCATCGGGGTAACTTGAAACGCGATCATCAGGAATGCCGACCTCCTTTAAGAGCGATACCACTTTTTTATTTAAATTTTTTTTATCCAAATCAAGATGCACGTTCAACGCTTCTTTAATTTGGTCCCCAATCGAGATCACAGGATTTAAAGAGGTCATGGGCTCCTGAAAAATCATCGCCATCGATTTGCCGCGATAATGTCGCATTGCAACATTAGATAGCTTGGAAATATTTTGACCGTCAAAAAAAATATCGCCTGTTTGTTTGAGTTGAGTGGATAAAAGTTTCATGATGGAGAGCGCCGTTAAGCTTTTACCACTGCCTGATTCGCCGACAATGCAAGTGGTACGACCCGGATACAAATCAAATGAAACATCATTCACCAAAACTTGACGAGAGTCATTAATGGGTGAAACTCTCAAATGCTTCACTTCTAAAATTTTTCTCATGATGCTTGTTTCAACAAGAATTGAGCTAATTCATCTAATCGAATCTTCGATTGTTGATTTTCAACTCTTAAGGATTTGACCTGGGCCACACCCTCTTTCATTTCGTC
>RGPR01000032.1 GCA_010030245.1 Gammaproteobacteria bacterium | reverse complement strand
CACGGTTCTGTGAGAAGCCGAGGTGGAAGTGCCTCGGCTTACTCGATCAACAAATCAAAATCATCAGCCAACTGATGATATTATCTAAAATGGGTTTTAAGCCATGATATTTTCCCCGTCCCTCTAGGACCAAATAAAAAAACACTTGCTTGAATGCTCAGACTGATTTTTTAAAAACGGTTATACAACATCTCTTTATTGCAGCAATATAGAGAACTAAAATGCCAATATTAGTATTTTTAATACTAGTTTAGCAAACAAGTCCTGCAATGAATGACAAGCATTAACCTACAGATGTCAATTTCTCATCTATACTTCGAATAACTAAGCTGGAGATAGGTATGAAAAAAAATTGTTTAATTGCTTTTATAATTGCGGGGATGCTGACCGCATACCCTTCCTTTGCCTTGCTCTTTCAAACCAAATGTGGCGTACCGAAAGCGCAAACAGTTTGTAAACGACATTGTTGCTATAACTATTATGGCCCAGGTGTAAGATGCACGGAAGCTTGTAAGAAGGTTAAACTATCACCGCAAGTTGTTTGCCATCGAACAGGCTTATTAGATTCATAGAAGCACATGCAATTCCCTTAAATTTAGGTTATGATTAGCGTTTCTAAATTGATGGGATTTTATTTATGAAACTCGGCCAAGATAGCTTAAACACACAAGACACCCTTCATGTCCTACAAAAAGACTATCATTTTTACAATTTAAAAAAAGCAGCAGCCAAATATCCAAAACTGGCAAAACTTCCCTATTCCTTAAAAATTTTACTCGAAAATTTACTTCGCTTTGAAGACAATGACACTGTCAAATTAACTGATATTGAAGCCTTAGCAGCATGGACCGACACCAAAACCTCAAATCATGAAATTGCCTATCGGCCAACACGGGTGCTGATGCAAGACTTTACTGGTGTTCCTGCAGTTTGTGACTTGGCAGCCATGCGCGATGCGATGCAAGCCCAAGGTGGTCAACTTGAAAAAATTGCGCCTTTAAACAATGTGGATTTGGTGATTGATCATTCCGTCATGGTGGATGCATTTGGCTCATTAAAAGCACTGCAAATCAATACTGAATTAGAAATGGACCGCAACAAAGAGCGTTATGAGTTTTTACGTTGGGGGCAACATGCCTTTAATAATTTCCGTGTGGTACCACCAGGTACTGGGATTTGTCATCAAGTGAACCTTGAATATTTAGCAGCTGGTATTTGGCAACAAGACATTGATGGTAAAACCTATGCTTTCCCTGATACTTTAGTCGGGACTGATTCCCACACCACCATGATCAATGGTCTCGGTGTGCTAGGTTGGGGCGTTGGTGGTATTGAAGCAGAAGCAGCAATGCTTGGTCAACCGGTATCGATGTTGATTCCAGAGGTTATTGGGGTTGAATTAAGCGGTAAGTTGCCAGAAGGAACAACAGCGACAGACTTGGTGCTTTCTATCACCCAAATGCTACGACAATTTGGTGTTGTCGGTAAATTCGTTGAGTTTTTTGGTCCAGGCTTAAAACACTTGGCTCTTGCTGATAGAGCAACCATTGCGAACATGGCACCTGAATATGGTGCGACTTGCGGTATTTTTGCAATCGATGAAGAAACCATTAAATACATGCGCTTGTCTGGCAGAACTGAGGCAAATATTGCGTTAATGGAAACTTATGCCAAAGCCCAAGGCATGTGGTTTGATGAACACGCCGATACCCCTTGCTACACCCATATATTGAAATTTGATTTAAATGCTGTATCCCCATCTCTTGCAGGTCCTAAACGCCCTCAAGATAAAGTTGAATTAAACCAGATGCCAAAAGCCATGGATAGCATTTTGAATGTCGATGAAACTCAAGGTTTTGCGGTTAAAGGGCATGAATTCGAACTTCATCACGGTGATGTCGTGATTGCTGCCATTACAAGCTGTACCAATACCTCTAATCCAAGTGTATTGATGGCTGCAGGCTTACTTGCGAAAAAAGCCGTTGAAAAAGGTTTAAGCACCAAGCCATGGGTAAAAACCTCACTAGCCCCTGGCTCTAAAGTCGTGACCGACTATTTGGCTAAAGCAGGTCTACAAACTTATCTTGATAAACTTGGCTTTGAACTGGTTGGCTATGGCTGCACCACCTGTATTGGTAACTCAGGCCCCCTACCAGATGCGATCGCTAACTGTATTAGCGATAATGAACTCACAGTCAGTGCAGTATTATCTGGTAATCGTAATTTTGAAGGACGTGTGCATCCTCAAGTAAAGGCTAATTGGCTTGCATCTCCGCCTTTAGTAGTCGCATTCGCCTTAATGGGGACAGCCAAAGCTGATTTAACTCAAGACCCACTCGGTGTGGACAACAACAATCAGCCAGTCTATTTAAAAGACATCTGGCCAACTCAAGCTGAAATCAATGATGCAATTAGCTTAGTCAATGCGGACATGTTTAAAACTCAATATGCGAGCGTGTTTGATGGTGATAAACACTGGCAGGCATTGCCTACCGGTACAGGCTTAACCTTCGATTGGCAACAAGATTCAAGCTATATTCAAAAACCACCATTTTTTGACAACTTAAGTCCCACACCATCACCTATTGAAGCCATCCATAATGCCAAGGTTTTAGCTATTTTTGGCGATTCAATTACAACCGATCACATCTCCCCTGCTGGCTCAATTAAAGCGAATTCACCTGCTGGATTATATTTAAAATCTAAAGGGGTATTGGAAAAAGACTTTAACTCTTATGGCTCAAGACGTGGTAATCATGAAGTCATGATGCGCGGGACATTTGCCAATATTCGTATTCGCAATGAAATGATCCCAGGGATTGAAGGTGGCTTTACCAAATACATTCCCAATGGGGAAGTGATGCCGATTTATGATGCTGCCATGCTTTATCAAGCGCAGCACCAAAATCTTGTTATTATTGCTGGTAAAGAATACGGTACCGGATCTTCACGTGACTGGGCCGCAAAAGGTACTAAACTTTTAGGCGTTAAAGCAGTGATTGCTGAAAGTTTTGAGCGCATTCATCGCTCAAACTTAATTGGCATGGGCATTTTACCTTTACAGTTTATGCCTGGGGAATCTCGTCAAACCTATGGCTTTGATGGCAGTGAAACCATCAGCCTAGATATAAATGATAGCATGAAGGCATCTGATACCATTATTGCCAAAGTGAAAAAAAACGTTGGCGAAACCATCGATATCAAGCTGCAAAGCAGAATTGATACCGGGAATGAGCTCAGTTACTATCGCCATGGTGGTATTCTACAATTTGTATTAAGACAGATGATTTAGGATGGCTGTGGATAAAAAACCTAAAATACTAAGTGTGTTCACCTTAGTGATGATCAATGTGATAGCAGTTGACAGTCTTAGGACTGTCCCTATCACCGCAAAACTTGGCATGCCACTGATAAGTTATTATCTCGTGGCGGCCATCTGTTTTTTTATCCCTGTGGCTTTGGTGGCAGCAGAGCTTGCGACCACCTATCCCCGTAATGGTGGCTTGTTCATCTGGATCAAAGAAGCATTTGGCCAACAAATTGGTTTTGCCAGCATTTGGATCCAATGGATTTATAATCTCATCTGGTTTCCGACCATTTTAATGTTTATTGCCTCGACTTGTGCTTATCTGATTAACCCTGAACTAGCCCAAGATAAACCATTTCTATTGACCTCGGTCATCGCCTTATTTTGGCTATTTACAGGTCTTAATTGTTTTGGCCTACGTATTGCAAGTATCATTAGCACTATTGGTGCAATCGTTGGCACTATCCTACCGATGCTTGGGATCATCCTTATGGCAGCCCTATGGTTGCTGCAAGGACATACACCCGTCAATGACTTCCATCAGTCGATTATCCCTGATGTTTCCCAGCTAAATTCACTATCCATGTTTGTGGTGGTGATGTTTGGTTTGATTGGTATTGAGATGAGCGCGGTGCATGCTGAAGATGTCCAACACCCTAAAAAAGATTACCCAAAAGCGATTGGCTATTCTGCACTCATCATCTTATCAAGTTTGATATTCGCAGCACTTGCGATATTAGTGGTAGTGCCTCTCCCTAAATTAAGCCTTATCACTGGTTTAATCAATGCCTATGATTTGTTTTTTAAAGCCTATCATATGCCCTGGATGACCAATGTGATTGCCGGCATGATAGTGATTGGCGGCATTAGTGGGGTATCTGCCTGGATGGTAGGTCCTATTAAAGGATTGATGATTGCAGCGCACCAATCAGAAATACCTAGAAACATTTATCGCGTCAATCGCTTTAAGGCACCCTATAAGATGCTGGTGATCCAAGCGCTCATCTTTAGCTGTATATCAGCTGCATTTATTTATATCCCCTCGATGAATGCTGCCTACTGGTGGTTAAGTGATATATCAGCGCAATTGGCACTCGTGGTTTATATCGTGATGTTTTTAGCTTTCATTAAACTTCGTTACACCGACCACGATAGACCAAGGGTTTACCGAGTACCCGGTGGTAAATTTGGCATGTGGCTTGTCGCTGGCAGCGGTTTACTAAGCTCACTATTTGGTTTTATTCTAGGCTTTATTGCTCCCAGTCAAGTCCCATCAGCTGCTAAAGCTTTATCACTGGAACTATTACTCGCACTGATTGCCATCATCATCGTCTTCCCCTTTTTCTTAGGAAAGAGGCATCGTAGATCTTGATATTAGCCTTAAATAGGATTTTTTTCACTCAATTAAGCCTATAATAAATCAATAAACAGTAAATGTGTTATAATAATCTCAGGTTTATATAAAAAGAGATTCAAGATGAAACAAGCAGCTGAACAACCGAAAACATTTGCTGATATATTTATTGAATATTTTCGAGAAAATGCGGGTACATCGAAAATACTAAAAACTAATTTAGGTGAATTATTAAAAGGTAATCGACAGTATTTAGGTAGATTGTTCAATGATTTTATACCATTGGGTTTCATGACAGCTGATGAATGTGAACTTTTTTTTGAAGAAACAAAAGAATTTGGCTTTTTATACACCTACAGCAAGACACTACAACCTCTTTTAGATAGGATGATTGACTATCGTAACGGCACTGTTTCAGATGAATTTATGCAAGTGTTAAACAGCATAGAAATCCAATCTCAATCTGACGCTTCAAACTACGATACTATTTTAAAAAAAATTAAAATCACCCCAGCGGAATTCGCCGTTGGTATAGCCAACTCATTGAGAGTACCATTAAAATCTTGCTTGGGTGATAGAGTAACACCTGGAAGCGTAAATTGCTCAAAAGTAAATATACTTGACTACTTCGAAAAAGCTCTTGATTGTAACAAGCTTATGCTCCTTAACAAATGGGAATACCCACAATGGCATATAGCCTCGACTGAATTTAAACAATCACTAAACAGCTTACCTCCTTTAACTATATCCAATGAAGTGACTGATCTTCGTGATTTTTTAACCATGATTTTAGACGAAAATTTTTTACCTCAAATGGAAGAACAACCCCACGAATTTATACAATTAAGGGGTGAGTTATCATATTATGCTTTAAAAAATTTAAAGACGGCTATAGAAGAGGATCTAAAAAAACAGAGCAGTGCAGATAGATCTAAACTACCTAACCTTTTGCAAAATATAAACGCGATTGTTACTGAAATGGAAGACACAAATTCTTTCTTCGACAAAGCATGGGAAAAGATTGGAAAAGATTTTTTTCAAATTGCAGAATTAGACGGTATTAAAGTCCCAAAAGAACTTATGGCTACTGGAGAATATAGCAGAAGTCTTGAATACATTGCAGAAGCAAAAGACGTAGAATTAACAAAGCCTGTCGTAGATGCTTATATAGCCAATGTTACCAAGCATGGCTATGAATATGCTGATGCAATTACCATGAATGATTTTATTGAAAAAATTGTTGATTTCAAACAATCAAAGTTACAAGAAACATTCATTAACAGAATTGGTGGGCAAGAAATTTATCAGTCTATGTTAGATAAATGTATGCAGCTTAATGGTTGCTCTCCAGAAAAAGCTGCATTATATATAGCAAACTCTTTTAAAAATGCCGTTCCAACTCTATTTTTTGCTGCTATTCAAAAATATAAAGAAACATTAGATCAAACAGATTCTACCCAGGATGAACCTGATTCTGTTATTAGAGCCAAAGATGAACTTGATTCTGTTATTAGAGCCCAAAATATTTATGGACAATCAAATGTTTTGAGATTTGATTATTATGGCCTAGAACCAAAAGACATTCAATCTAAAATCAACATTGATGGTTTAAATGATGATTTTGATGAATTTTATAATGAATTTCACGAAAAAAGTGGAAAAGATTTGCCTCCTAATTGGGATGAATTCTCTTTAACTTACCAAAAATTATATAAAATTTATACATTATTTCAAATGAAAAATGAAGCATCCAAGAAATTATTAAGTGATAAAGAACTTCCTGATGAAATGAAAGAACACTACTTTAAATTATTAATCAGCGCTAACTTATTACTATCTCAACATGGATACACCTTAACCCATGCCGATAACGTTGCATTAATTTATCTTCAAAATAAACAACAAATATACACAATATTGGCTTTGGGAGCACTTATATTGTCTTTGGCAGCTTCAGTGGCGGTTCTATTTCTCACCCATGGACTAACAGCTCCGGTAATAGTGCCCTTGATTGGAAAAGAGATCTCTGCAATAGTCGCTATATCCGCTACTGCTGGTGCTGCATTAGCTAGTTTAGCTAGTTTAGCTGGAACTATCATGGCATTTTTAGGCTTTAAACAAAAATACCACCAGTATAACCATCAAAATGACAATCCTGTGGAAACTCAAGAAAACAGTGTTGATGATCCATTGGTTCACCAACAGCATACCCCCTAAAGACATCCTCACGATTATTGAGGATGTCAATGCTTTATTGCATAATATATTCGTTGCTTTCATTAATCATGTAGATCAAATCGGTCTAAGTTCATCACTTTTGTCCAGGCTTTAGTAAAATCTGTGATGAATTGTTTTTGCATACCCTCTTCTGCATAATATTCAGCAATCGCTCGTAATTCTGAATCTGAACCAAAAATTAGATCAATACTTGTTGCCTGCCATAATCGATGGCCTTGTTTATCAAAGGCTTCATAAATTCCTAGCTCTTTCGCTGGTTTCCAGGTGTTGTCCATATTAAGCAAATTAACAAAAAAATCATTAGTCAGTTTCCCAGGCGTTTTGGTGAGTACACCATAGGGACTATGATCAAAGTTTGCATCTAAAATCCGTAAACCGCCAATAAGTACGGTCATCTCAGGTGCACTTAAATTTAACATGCTGGCTTTTTCTACCATTTTCTGCTCAGGATGTTTAATGTTTGCAGCTTGATAATGCCGAAAAGCATCTGCTTGTGGCTCTAACACCCCAAAAGAGCTCACATCAGTCATGTCTTGAATGGCATCGCCTCTGCCAGGGCTAAATGGCAGCTCAATGGATACCCCTGCATCATGTGCTGCTTTTTCAATTGCAGCATTACCTGCAAGTACAATCAAATCTGCCATTGATATTTGTTTGCCACCAACTTGCTCTTGATTAAAATCATGTTGAATGTCAGTCAATACTTTAAGGACTTTAGCAAGTTCTATGGGCTCATTCACTGCCCAATTATGTTGAGGCGCCAGACGAATACGCCCACCATTTGCACCACCTCGTTTATCTGTAGATCTAAAACTAGATGCTGAAGCCCAAGCGCATTTCACCAATTGAGGCACAGTTAAGCCTGAACCAAGGATGTTACTTTTAAGTGCCCGTATATCTGCGGGATTAACCAGCTCATGATTCACCTCAGGGATGGGATCTTGCCAAATAAATGCTTCAGTTGGCACCAGCTTTCCTAAGTAACGACTGCTAGGTCCCATATCACGATGAATCAATTTAAACCATGCCTTGGCATAGGCTTTTTCTAATTCATCTGGATGCTTTAAAAATCGTTGGGTGATTTTTTGATAACTAGGGTCCATTTTCATGGCCAGATCGGTGGTAAACATGATAGGTGCATGACGAATACTTGGATCATGGGCATCAGGTACTACGTTTTTTGCATTTTTATCACTTGGCACCCATTGCGTGGCACCTGCAGGGGATTTTTCTTGTACCCAATCATACTGGTAAAGATTTTGCAGATAGCTATTAGACCAATGAGTAGGTGTCAAACTCCAAGCACCTTCAAGACCTGAAGAAATGGTATCTTTACCTTTACCGCTTTGGTAACTATTGTGCCACCCTAGGCCTTGAGCTTCAATGGGAGCGCCTGCAGGAGCTGGACCCAGATATTTTTTAGCATCAGCGGCACCATGGGCTTTACCGAAAGCATGGCCGCCAACGATTAATGCGACCGTTTCTTCATCATTCATGGCCATGCGCGCGAAGGTAGTTCGAATATCTTTGGCAGCTAATAATGGGTCGGGTTGGCCATTAGGCCCTTCGGGATTGACATAAATAAGACCCATTTGAGTGGCCCCATAAGGTTTCTTCAACCCGCCTGTTTTATCTTGTCGATGACTGGCAAGCCAAGTGCGTTCATGCCCCCAATTCACTGTTTCAGGAATCCAGGCATCTTCACGCCCAAAGGCAAAACCTAGGGTTTTAAAACCCATAGACTCCATTGCCACATTGCCGGCCAATACCAGTAAATCTGACCAAGAAATCTGTTGACCATATTTTTGTTTGATGGGTAAGAGAAGGCGTCTTGCCTTGTCTAAATTGACATTATCTGGCCAACTATTTAATGGCTCAAATCGTTGCATGGCCCCTTCTGCACCACCTCGACCATCAAAAACACGATAGGTTCCGGCACTATGCCAACTCATGCGAATAAAAAATGGCCCATAGGTACCATAGTCAGCAGGCCACCAATCTTGTGAGCGGGTCATTAAAGTTTTTAAATCTTGAATGAGCGCATCGACATCTAAACTTTTAAACGCTTGACGATAATGATAATTTGCAGGCAATGGAGAAGCATTATCAGCATGCCGCAGCGAGCTCAAATCTAATTTATTTGGCCACCAATACTGGTTATTACGGGCATGTGGGCTTGCAAAAGCTAAGTTCAGACTAAGGCAACTTAGCATTGCATATTGTATGATAATATTTTTTTCCATCTACATTCCTTGCAGTCAGGCAAAAAAATATTATTAAACGATTACCATCAAAACTCAAGAGCTAGGATGAAGACTTGTCATTCATCACTTAAACTCATTAGACTGGCATTACCGCCTGCCGCAGTTGTATCGACGGTAAAGCAGCGCTCATGACAAAGTCGTGGCAAATACATCGGCCCTCCTGCTTTTGGACCTGTGCCTGACAGGCCTTCGCCACCAAATGCTTGTAGACCAACAACTGCACCTATCATGTTACGGTTCACGTAGCAATTACCGACATGGGCATGTTTTCTGACATAGTCAACCGTTTCTTGGATGCGACTTTGTACCCCTAAAGTAAGACCATATCCACTTTGATTGATTTGCTCGACCACATTTTCCAAGCCATCAGCCTCAAATGTTACGACGTGTAAAATCGGTCCAAATTCTTCTTTTTCCAACACATCTAATGCTGGTATTTCAATCGCCATAGGGGCGATAAAATGCCCATGAAGGCAGGCTTCAGATAATTGACATTCAGCAATGAGGGGATAATTATCTTTCATTTTCTGCACATGGATTTTTAGATGATGTGCCGCCTCATCATCAATCACAGGGCCAACATCAGTACTCAAATACTGAGGTAAACCAACCGTTAATTCAGCCATTGCACCTTCTAACAAATGCTTAAATCGAGGATAGACATCTTTTTGAATAAATAAAACGCGAAGGGCTGAGCAACGCTGACCAGCGCTACCAAAGGCTGAAATCACCGCATCATTAACCACTTGCTCTAAAAGTGCGCTTGAATCGACAATCATGGCATTAAGACCACCTGTTTCTGCAATCAATGGCGTAATTGGGCCAGTTTTTTGCGCCAAGCTTTTTTGAATAATTTGAGCAACTTGTGTTGATCCGGTAAAAATAACCGCAGCGACATCTGGATGGGATACCATCGCTGCCCCAATAGTCTCACCGCGTCCAGGTAAAATTTGAATCACATCTTTTGGAAAACCTGCCTCTAACATCAGTTCATGCGCACGACAAGCCATAAGGGACGTTTGCTCAGCAGGTTTAGCCAAAACGACATTACCTGCAGCAAGGCTTGCCATGATTTGCCCAACGAAAATCGCCAAAGGAAAGTTCCATGGACTGATGCAAACCACCACCCCTCTTGGGTGTAAGCTGAGTTCATTGAGTTCGCCCGTGTAGCCTTTTAAGACACGTGCAGGCATCACTTCACGTGCTTGCACCGCATAGTAACGACAAAAATCTACTGCCTCACGGATTTCTGCAATTCCATCTCCCATGGTTTTACCTGCTTCACGTGTGGCTAATGCCAACAGTTCAACAGTATGCACTTCAAGTAAATCGGCAAATTTCTCTAAAATGGCAGCCCGATGAAGCACATCTGTGAACGACCAGATCTTAAAGGCTTCTTTGGCAGCAACAAATGCTGACTCAACATCTGCCTCAGTTGCATAATATGCTTCTCCTACTTGATGGCGAGTATCTTGAGGGCTCATGATTTTTGATAGCTCTCGGATACATGTTTCATCACTGGCCATACGGGGGCTAGCTTGCCATTGTTTTTCTTGGAACGGCTCAAGTTCTGTTTGAAGTGTTGCGAGTGTTTGACGATTTGACCAATCAATTCCTTTAGAATTGATTCGCTCTGGCATAAAGATGGCCCAAGGTAGCGGAATATTTTTATTGATGGTGCCAAGTAACTTTTTAGCAGCTAAAACAGGATCTTCAACCAAATCAGTAAGTGATAAGCTGTCATCGATGATACGATTGACAAATGAAGAGTTGGCACCATTTTCCAATAATCGACGCACCAAGTAAGGTAATAAATCTTCGTGACTGCCAACAGGGGCATACACACGGCAAGGAATGGCTAATTTATCTTGTGGCACAATTTGTTCATAAAGTTCTTTACCCATGCCATGCAAAGCTTGGAATTCAAAATCACGGTAAGTACCCGCTAATTGAATGATGGTTGCCACACTTCTCGCATTATGGGTTGCAAAACTTGGGAAAATTGCATCGGTATGGGCGAACATTTTCTTCGCACATGCTTGAAAAGACACATCGGTAAATACCTTGCGGGTAAAGACAGGATAATCTTCCAGACCTTGCATTTGTGATTTTTTAATCTCACTATCCCAGTAGGCCCCTTTAATTAGACGCACCATAATCCGGCGCTTACCCTTTTCAAACAAGCTCACAATCCAGTCAAGTACATCAAATGCACGTTTTTGATAGGATTGAACGGCAATACCGAGCCCTGTCCAGCCCTCTAGGCTCGAACTTAAATAAACATCTTCAATAATATCTAAAGAAAGTTCTAAACGCTCAGATTCTTCCGCATCAACAATTAAACTGACTTGATATGCTTTGGCAAGCTCGGCAAGTGCCAATAAACGCGCGCCTAACTCGGGGCGTACGCGATCTGCAAAGGCTTCTTGATAACGAGGATGGAGCGCAGATAACTTGACTGAAATATTTGATTTATATTCAACCCCTTTGTCTTTAGTAGAAGCTTCGCCTAAGGTAATAATGGCGTGTCGATAGGCTTCAAAATAACGCTCGGCATCTGCCTCTGTCAGTGCTGCTTCACCAAGCATATCATAGGAATGAAGGTAACCAATTTCTTCTGTTTTGGCACTACGTTTGATGGCTTCAGCAATGGTTCTACCCATCACAAACTGTTTACTTAACACCTTCATGGCTTGATTGACCGCGGTTCTTACCACCGGCTCACCACTTCGGTTAATAAAGCCTTTCAGTGCACTCATGAGGGCACCATCGCCTTCACTTTTTTTCAAGACTTTACCGGTTAATACCAACGCCCAAGTGGTCGCATTAATAAACATTGAGTCACTATCACCGGTATGGGCAGCCCAATTGGCGCTGGTTAATTTGTCACGGATGAGTTTATCAATCGTTGTTTGATCAGGCACACGCAGTAAGGCTTCAGCCAAACACATAAGTGCGATGCCTTCTTGAGTTGATAATGAAAATGTATTTAATAAAGAATCAACGCCAACTGCTTTCTTTCTCAATATCCGCACCTCTTCTACTAAGGCGAGCGCGCGTTGTTCAATGGCGGCATTATCCAGATCGGACAATTGGGTATAATCGAGTAATTTAGCAATAACTTCTAGCTCAGGGGCTCTGTATGCCTGGTTTTGAATCGCTTTTTGCCCTTCTGGCGGATTAAGTTTATAAGCTTGTAACATCATTTCACTCTCCTGCAACACGCGCTTTTCTCGATATAACTTAGTATAACGACGTAATAATTAAACTGCATTTTATGCAATCATAGATAGCTTAAATCATGCGCATTCTAAAAGATTTCATCGCTTGGAACAAGCATAAAGCATCAATTTCGCAGCAATCTCTAATTCTAGCATCAATACCATTGGTATTGATGCTAGCTATGCATAGGTTTTAATGAACATGCGTTCTGGCATGTAAGAATCGCAATAGGTCCTCGTCCTTATAATGAATGAGATCCTTAGGGATATTTAAATTGACCATTTTTTTTACATGCTTGTTCATGTGTAAATGAATCTTACCGTTTAAATGTGGTGGTGTAATAATAATCAAATGCTTAAAAGCATGGTCTTTTCGTTTATCATCTAATAGTTTTGCAATATCTCTAGAAAACTTATCAATCGTATTTTCTTTTGGATCAGGGGATACATAGTTACCACCTCCGCCTGCGCCATGATAACTGCCATCTCTATCCATTTTAAAATCAATATCCTTTAAATGACTTTCTGGATGGAAGACTTCTCGAACAAGATTGATAGATTCAGGTGTTGCAAGATACTCATAAATTCGGCAAGCACTTGAATCGGCGACAACAACCCAGGTATTTTTTCCATTAAGGTGCATGATTTTTTCTCCATAAACAGCATCTTCACCTTAAATATAGTACAAAATTGCAACATAATAATAAATTATCAACCAAAATTACAAGCCGAGCAATCTCAACACCGTATCTTCTAAGCGCTCATCTTGACTCGTGCGTAAATGCTGATTCAACACTTGTAAATCATGTACCATATTGATCTTAAGCTGACTGTCAGTGAGTAATAAATACATCATTTTACAGAGCTCTTCGGGACTACAGTCCATTTGTAACAATTCAGGGCAAACCATGCGATTCATGAGTAAATTACTCAGTCCTAGATACTTTACTTTCATCCAGCGCCTGGCTAAATAGTAATTAAGCCAACTTGATTTATAAATGATACAAGCTGCTTTACCCAATACAGCACATTCAAGCGAAGCCGTGCCGGAAGCAACGACTACTGCATCAGCGGCTTGAGCAACCCATTGCGCTTGTCCTGAAATAAGGCGACAGGAAAAAGGGATTTCTTGCAGATAAGGGGTTAGTAAATCTGGATCTATACTTTTGGCCACAGGAATAACTATCTCAAGTTCATCACAGGACAGTTGCTTTAAGGCCTTAACAATCACAGGCATATGTCTTTGGATTTCCATTTTGCGACTACCTGGCAAAATGGCCAGTATTTTTTTGTGCGCATCAAGACCTAAATGAAGACGACAAAAAGCCTGTTCGGGAACGGTTGCTAGCTCTTCACTTAAAGGATGTCCAACGTATGTGACGGCTACCCCCGCCTTTTCGTAGATGGGTTTTTCAAATGGCAAAATCACCGCCATGTGATCGACACAACGTTTGATGGTTTCAATACGCCCTTCTTTCCAAGCCCAAATTTGTGGCGAGATATAGTAAAGTATCGGGCATTTTAAATGCTTTTTTATCCATTTTGCCATACGCAAATTAAAGCCTGGATAGTCAACCAATATGACTAAATCAGGCGGATTGCTCGATAATTTATCTTCAATAAGGGCAAATGCTTGTTTAATTGAAGATAAATGTAGCAACACCCCTGAAACACCTGTGATTGCCAGTGTCGTTAAATCCATCAAACAATCCATGCCTAAAGCTTGTAGGTGTTTCCCCCCCAAACCATAGGCCATTATATCAGGTCTTTTGTGCTGAATTGCCGCTAGAAGTTTAGCCGCATGTTGATCACCAGACTCTTCTCCAGCAATGATAGCAATTCGTTTAGACAAGTTTAGGCTCAAGTTCTGGTTCATAAATTTGTTTTTGAATCAACAAGGCCAGCTCCAATGCTCGGTAAGCTGCATGGCCGTTGACAGCCACAGGCGTGCCTGCTTGCACAGATGAAATAAAGCTACAAATTTGTGCATACAAGGCATCAGCAGGCGCTAAAGTAAACGCCTCTGGCAATAAAAACACACCATTATTTGCACTCAAATCCGCGCTATATCGGGTTAATTCTTGGGTTTGATAATTGAGACAAAAATAAGTTTCATCATGATAAACGCGTGTTTGTCGCTCAACACAAGAATGCACACGACTGGCATGTAAATGCGCCACACAGCCATTTTCAAAATGAAGCATGACTGTTGCCACATCAATGGCATCTGTAAGTAAGGAAATTCCTTTGGCATGAATGTGACGAATTGGGCTATCCATCCAAGATAAAATAATATCTAAATCATGTACCATCAAATCCAACACCACATCAACTTCAATCCCACGCTTTTTAAAGGTTGCTAAGCGATGTGCTTCAATCATACGAGGCTTTTGATGAAAAGCTTGATACGCTTGATAAGCGGGATTAAAACGCTCAAGGTGACCCACTTGTAATATCAGGTTTTTGGCATGAGCAATATCAATAAGCTCCCTGGCTTGCATCAAGGTTGCGGTCATTGGCTTTTCAAGCAAGACATGAACACCGTGATTTAAGCATTGTTTAGCAAGTTCATAATGAGCAGGTGTTGATGCCGCAATACTGACTGCATCAACATGCTTGAGCATATCGTCAATGTGTTCAAATGCAACAACATCGAGCTCAGTTGCAACTTTCAAGGCTTGTTCATGATGTAAATCATAAACACCCATCAATTGCGCTTGGGGGATTTGGGCATATTTTTGTGCATGAAAACGACCTAGGTATCCCACCCCAATCACTGCACAGCGTAATTTGTTCATTTGTAGATAATCATGGAATAATTTCGGCAATTGTCGCATGATTTCAAAAAAAATGAAATTAAAAAAGCTGCTGTACAAAGCAAACTTAGAGACATCCCTGCCTCATGTTTAGCCCCGATACAGCACCATACCATATTGTCTATCGAAAGCTTGTCGGCTTGAATGCGGATTTTCTGGGAAAAATCTGAATAAAAAACGCTGCTGGCTTAGACTCAGTCGTTCCTGCTCATGACGCCATAATTCGCCTTTAAGCTCAGACAGTTTTGCAAGATGAAGTGGATTGTTTTCCAAAATTAATCTCACTGAACGCGAAGCAGCAAGCAAGGCTATTTCTTCTGCTGATAATCTTAGCTCATCATCACCTAGCCATCTTGTCAATTTCTCAATGGCGTTTACTTGAGCATGTTTCTTATCTAACATTGCTAGATTGAACAGTGAAGTACGTCGCCTTGCTGTTGATATCGCTTCTTCGGCACCAGTGATAAGCTTATGAAGTTTGTCAATGACAACACCTAAGGCTAATTGTTGTTGTTTATATTGCTCAAGCACCCTGTGCAAATTTGATAAATATCCGGGCAATTCATCATCTTCAAAAGGCAAAGGCAATTGAGATATTAAATCATTGAAGGGCCGTACATATTCGTGAACAAGTGAAATGGCATAATCTGGCAATCGGGTTTTATCTAAGGATAAAACATCAACATCATTTAATGCCTTTAGTTGGGCTTCTTTTATCAGCGCAAATAAGGCTATAGGCTGTATAAACCTATGAAATTGCTCAGGTATTAATGCACTGATGCGTTCATATTCTGCTCTTTTAGACGTCAGGATAAGGATTGAATCCACATTGGATAAATGCTCAGAAAATACCGTCCTATCGATATCTGTGACAGCGCAAGGGATAGTTAATCGATGTGAACTACTCGTTACTGCAAGCTTTCGATTCTCACCAGTTAACAAACCAACTTTACTTAAATGAAATAATGCGATTGTTAGGTTAACAGGATCAGGGTGGCTTAAAAGCATAGTCTTATGGACTGAATTTAACATTCCAACTTGGTGTAAAGCCCATAACGCCCCAGCCAAATTAAAAGGATTAGGGTGAGCAATAACCATAGCCCTATGCTCTGGATTTAACATTCCAGCTCGGTGTAAATTAATAAATGCCCTTGCTAAATTAAAAGGATCAGGGTTGCTGATAAGCATAGCTTTATGCGCTGGATTTAAAATTCCAATTCGGTGTAATTCACAAAATGACACAGACAATTCAAAAGGATCAGGGTTCTTGATAAACAGAGCGGTATTTTCTGGATTTAAAATTCCAGCTCGGTGTAATTCACAAAACGCCCTTGCTAAGTTAACAGATTTAGGGTGCTTGATAACCATTGCCTTATGCGCTGGAATTAAAATTCCAGCCTCGTGTAAATGAATAAATGCCCTCGCTAAATAATCAGGATTACGGTGGGTGAGCAGCATATTGCAATCTTCTGAATATGAAATTCCAGCAGACTTTAAATCTCGGAGCATTTTTGACAATATGGAAGGATTAGCATGAGTGATAACCGCATTAAAAATTTCTTGATTTAAAATTTCATCTTTTACTAACTCATATAACATAAGATTTAACTCATCAAGAACAGTGATTTTGATAATTGCAGCTATATTCTTCGCATTTAAAATTCCAGCTTGATGTAAATCACACATAATATCGGCCAATGTAGACGGGTGAGAATGAGCAATCACCGCATTGAAATTTTCTTGATTTAAAATCTTTTCTTGATGAAGAATATTCAATGCTCTGACCAATCTCTTCGTATTAACGTGCGCCATAACTGCAGCCCTATTATCTGAGCTTGCAATCCCAACCAGATCTAACAACAAAAAAACCTCAGTCAAATCTGGAGTAAGTCCTTCAAATGATTGATTCATGAATAATTCCTTACAAAATGTAGTACAAAATGTAGAAAAAAATTATATCATATTTCATATTAATTGTATTTTTTAATTTCAATAATTGGCTTAAGCCATCCATTTGATTAACAATTATTCGGCAAAGGTATTGGGCAATACCAATTTCCTTGTTAAACACAAGAAAACTAAGAAGTAGCTTTTTTAAAAAAAAGATAGGCATCCCTGCCCCGTGTTTAGCCTCGATACAGCACCATACCATATTGTCTATCGAAAGCTTGTCGGCTTGAATGCGGATT
>RGPR01000310.1 GCA_010030245.1 Gammaproteobacteria bacterium | reverse complement strand
AGCTGACAGCGTGCGTGTTCTAACATTTGAAGATGTATTGGATGAATTAAAAATTACTCGAGGTGAGACGCCTGTTGATTTTGAGTATTTTGGGGCCTGGTGTGAAACTCGAAAACAACACCCAGATAAAGGCGTTAAAAAAACTTTTAAAGCGGCGTTGCAAGCAGATGAGTCATTGTTATGGCAAGAGTTTGAATATGTGTTGATGCAGACACCGGATTGGCGAAAACCTTCTACCGCACATCTGTCATTAGATGAGTATTATGGATTAGGAGAAGCGCAATCTAGAGTTAGCCAAGACCAAAGGGCTACAATTTACCGATCGGTATTCGCACCATTTTTAGAAGATATTGCAACCAACCCCAAGCTATATTATCCGCCCCTTGAAGCATATAAGCTTTATCAACAAGCACTGCCATCAGGGTTACAAGTTGATGCGCTGGTTCTTGATGAAGTGCAAAAAGTACATCCCTGGGTGAGCACTTGTTTTTTAAAATTATTGAAACAACCACTTAAAGCTGGCAATTTTTTTATATGTGGCGATGCCCACCAAGGCGCTGAGTGTCAACAGTTGCGCGTATCTGAAACGTTAACAAATTATCTTGTCGGGCAAGAAGCCGACGTTTTGATTGGTCATTTATTGGTAAATTACCGAAGTTCACAAGCTGTGACACGCCTGGTATTACAAACCCATGCCATTGAGATGGCGCTTTTAGGTTCGATGGAGAAAACAACCCACTTGCATCCCAAAGTCAATTGCGATGCACCAGAAGGCAGCGTAATGGTGATGGATTATGATGCTAACATAAAACAGAAAATTCAACTCGATGCTGAGGCTTATGTATTAATCCCTAATGAAAGTTGTCGAGAAGCGGCAGTGCAGAGGTGGCCAGCAGGTCAAGTTGTCACTCTTAGCGAATTTGCTGGTCTTTCAGGTGAGACCATTGTGATGTATGGCTTTGGAGACTATTTTCAGAAAGACATTGGTGATATTGGTGCGCTTTTTGCAGATGTACCTCTACCTTCTTGGGATACACAAAGTGCTTTTGCGCGAAGAGGAATTGATTATGCGCAACGCACTTGTTTACAGTCTATTTATACAGCCGCTT
>RGPR01000309.1 GCA_010030245.1 Gammaproteobacteria bacterium | reverse complement strand
CATATATACTTGTGAATCATCTTTGTAGACATCAAATATATTTTTAGCATGAGGTGTAATTAGTATATCTGCGTCAAGATATAAAACTCTCTCGTATTCATCTGAAAGGCTACCTAAACTTACCTTTTGAAATAGTGCGTCAAAGAATAGCTTGTTGTTGTTATTTTTAGGTTTTAGAATTGAGCTTGCTTTGGTGATGCACAAAAAATCTGCATTCACTTTTTTAGCATAACTTTTAAAAGATTTTTTGACAAAATGAAAGCTTGGGTCGTTGCCAAGCATAATAGTGACAATCAGTCTTTTTTTCATAGAAGTCTATTTATTATAATTATTGTTCCAAGCTTTTTTTAACATTTGGACACCAAAACTCACCCCAAATCCATTCACTTCGCTTAATGCGGCACCAAGACCTCCTTTTCGGTTGCTTGAAGAAAGGTCGATATGTAACCATGGCACATTTTTTTCAATAAATCTATTTAAGAAACGCGCCGCATGAATATGGTCAGCGCCACCTTCTAATGTGCATTGTTTAATATCTGCAATGCCACTTTCTAGATCTTCTTCATAATCTTCATCAAATGGAAATGCGGCAATGCGCTCACCCGAATCACTTCCAGCACCTACGGCCAAACAAGATAACTCAGGTCGATTTGAAATCACACCACTATAACGGTCGCCCAATGCTGTTGCCATGCTGCCTGTGAGTGTTGCAAAATCTATCATCATGTCAGGTTTCAAGCGTGATGCTAACGTTAATGTGTCTGCTAAGACCATACGCCCTTCTGCATCGGTATGAATAATTTCAATTGTGGTGCCATTGAGGGATTTCACTACATCATTTTGTTTATAGGCTTTTGGTCCGATATGGTTTTGTGCGATCGCTAACCAACAATCAATTTGAATTGGTAGCTTTAAAAGTGTTACAGCTAATAAAATACCGAGAGAGACTGCTGAACCATTCATGTCTTCATGCATGCCGTGCATATAACGGGCAGGCTTTAAATTATGGCCACCTGTATCAAAACAAATACCTTTACCAATCACAGCAATCGTTTTTTTAATTTGCTTAGGTTTGTAGGTGAGATGCACAATCGCTGCATCTTGCGGTTCAGA
>RGPR01000308.1 GCA_010030245.1 Gammaproteobacteria bacterium | reverse complement strand
ATAATACTACCTTGACGTTCAAGTACTGCTGAGCGCAAGTTATCATAAAGCAACACCCGTGGAAGACCGTTAAATGCCAAAAATGCACCTTCATGTCCTCTGAGAAAGTTCTCCATACGTTGATTGAGATAAAACTGTAGATAAATTCTTCTGGAATAACTTAAAATCATGACAAATGCCACCAATGAGCGTTTGGCTTTACCAATGGTAATTGTTCCAAATGAGCCCCAGTCGACTTGGGCTTGTTCTCCAGGCAAGGTTGTTAAGCGAAGAAAAGCCTCAGCAGGAGGACGCTGGCGATAAAGTGAAATAAGATGACGAAAATGGTCATCCCCTCCCGGATAACCGCGTTCTTTAACCATGTTATAAAGACGTTTTGCAGTTAAATTGGGGTGTTGTTCAAGCTTATCCAAAATAAAAGGTATAAAAGGTTCAATGATTGAACCCTTTACCAATATTTTTTTTTTAGGTATGCCGGTTTCGGCTAAAACTCGTTTAATTGTAGTATGATGCACACTGAGCTGTGTTGAAATCGTGCCAATAGGCCACTGTTCGACATGATGATATCTTAGTATTTGGGCTCTTAACTCTTCAGATATGGTCATTTAGGACTCCTTTTTTAAGTAAATATTTATGGTGCTTGAGGGTTATCTTGAGTATGAAAGATTTTTTTAGTACTTATTCGATGCAAAAAATCATTTCGTACGTATTCAGAAACAGTTACATTGCAAAATTTACAGGTAAAGATGGATTTTGTATGTTCTTTTTCTGAATGATTGGAATTATTTTTAACCTCCTGCATTGAAGCACATGGCATGACATGAATGGAACTATGATGCGTCACTATTTGATTTTTTTTCTTTCGATAACGTGCTTGGCGGGCTGCATGGTTGCATTTTCCATTGAAGGTTTTTTGATAACGCGAACCGGCTAATTTCATCGATTTTGTTCGTGCAGCAGATGAGCAAGGCTTTGAACAATAGATTTGGCCGTGATCGCAGGAAGAGCATATTAAGACTTGGCTGTGACATGAGCTGCAGTGATATAATCGAGCTATAGGCGTCATAAGCAATCTCTTGCTAATGAAACCTGGATTATTTTAGAACTAGTGGTATCCTTTATATAAAGGGGCTGTGCGT
>RGPR01000307.1 GCA_010030245.1 Gammaproteobacteria bacterium | reverse complement strand
CTTTAAGAATTTCTGATGTATATAACGCAGCTTATACACAAAGCTCGGCTAATGTTTCTGTTGCTTTTGGGACAGGTTCTGGTCCTATTTCAGCCGGCTCAAGCACCTCAAATGGTGCGGCGAAATCTACATCTATGACAGCCGGAGATAGTTTTAATGCTGCTACAGTAGCTATTAGTGGTGCAATAGGTAAAACTATTGATGCTACTTTCAGTATAGCGGGTCTAGTATTTGTAGCTTCAGGTTCATTGGTTCAATTAGGATTAGCAGCTAACTTATTATTTGCGTTTTTACAAAGCAAAGGCAACGGCAATATTTCTCCAATGTTGTTTGAATATAACGCTAGTTGGTTTGCTCCTTTACATATTAATTACCATGTAGGAGTAGACGGAATTTCTATTGCCATGATTTTGTTGACTTCTTTAATTGTTGTAGCAGGAATTTTAGTGTCATGGAGTATGGAGAATTTAAGCAAGGAATACTTTTTTCTATTGGTGTTGTTGAGTATGGGCGCCTACGGTTTCTTCATTTCATTGGACTTATTTACTTTATTTTTCTTTTTGGAAATTGCTGTAATTCCAAAATTTTTATTGATTGGCATATGGGGAAGCGGTAATAAAACGAATAGTGCCATGAAATTGGCATTAATGCTTATGGCAGGTTCGGCTTTGGTGTTTGTAGGGTTAATGGGTATTTATTACAACACCCACACTTTTGATATCATGGAAATTGCTAAAATGCAAATTCCTTTACAAGTACAATTATTCTTTTTCCCTTTTGCGTTTTTAGGATTTGGCATATTTGCTGCTTTGTTTCCATTCCATACTTGGGTGCCTGATGGTCATGCTTCTGCTCCAACTGCAGCTTCCATGTTTTTAGCTGGCATTTCAATGAAATTGGGTGGATATGGTTGTTTACGAGTGGCTACTTATTTGATGCCAGACGCAGCACACTCTTATTCTTGGATCATCATTTTATTAGCAACCATTGCCATTATATATGGCGCTTTTGCGACCATGATGCAAACTGACTTAAAATACATCAACGCTTATTCTTCTATTAGCCATTGTGGTTTTGTTATTTTAGGAATTGGAATGCTCACTAAAACTTCTATTAACGGAGCTGTGATTCAAATGGTAT
>RGPR01000306.1 GCA_010030245.1 Gammaproteobacteria bacterium | reverse complement strand
ATTATATAAATGATTCAAAGAGATACACCCTCGCAGGTCTTCAACCAAATCCGGGAAAAAACTTAATTTCTCAATCAATTGCAAAGCCGTAGAACCCCATTGCACGGTCACAATCTCAGAGGTTTGTTCAATATTGCATGAAGCAAGCATTTGTAAAACCTTAGTGGTTCTTCCGTAGGCATATTTAACCGAATACCATGGATTATCTAAACTTTCGCTGCATATCCACTGCGCATCGAGAGTCAGTGGCTGTTCAAAAGGCGTTTTAAAATAAAAAAAAGCCAGGGCGTCTTGTAAAGCGCTATCATCAGTCAATCCTTGCACTTGGGTATTACCCACTTTATTGCAATCGAGTGCTAAAACCACTCCCAGGCGAGTGGACATATCTTGATAGGCAAAAAAACGTGCTTCTTCAAAGGTTTTAGGCTGTCTTGTGCTATTTATTTCAACCGGTGAAGCGATGCCATAAAGCGCTTTTAATTTTAAAATCTCTAACACTACCAATGCTGGATATTGCTCTGAAATATAAAAGTTCAAAAACCCAGGTGCTGCCACCTCGACTCTTAAAATGCCGGTAGGCAAGACTATCTTTGACACGATCGCATGCGCACAGTCCATAGCAGAAATCTGTAAGTATTGCGCCCATGCCATGGCAATATTTGACCCATACTCACCATGCTGTTTATCACGATTTACAAAAACCTCGAATTTCATATCCGGAATATCTTCAATGGATTGCAGTGCTGCAACCAGTTTATACCTCATTAGGCAGTTCCCCATTCTCAGACATCAAAATTGCCCAAAAACGTGTCGACTCAAAACTACTTAAAATAATCATCATCAATACTGTCATTGGCACCGCTAAAAAAAGCCCCATACCTCCCCATAGACTTCCCCAAAAACCAAGCGCCAATAAAAGAAACAGTGGGCTAAGGTGCATTTTACGCCCCAGATAATGGGTTTCTAAAAAATTACCAATAAAGGCATGGCATAAAACCTGCAATCCAAAAAACAACATGACTTTAGAAACATCTAACCATTGAAAATACGCAAACAAGGTAATGATTAACGTCATCACCAAAGCCCCTATATTTGGGATGAAATTTAATAAAAAGATACAAACCCCCCAGAACTCAGCAA
>RGPR01000305.1 GCA_010030245.1 Gammaproteobacteria bacterium | reverse complement strand
GCTGCAATTTTCGAAATACTCCCATTGAGATACGGGAAAAATTTTCTTTTGATAACAATCGTCTTAAAGCTGCCCTTGATTGGTTTAGTGCTAATTCCAATGTCGAAGTTATTATTCTTGCAACTTGCAACAGGGTTGAGATTTATACCGTTGGCATTGATACCCTTGAGGTTCAGGGAAAAGACGTTGTTAAAAAATTTCTTTCCGAGTTCTTCGTTGTTCCAATTGACGTTGTTGAAAAAAACTTTTTCTTTCTTGGTGCGATCGATGGAGTTAAGCATCTTTTCAGAGTTTCGGCCAGTTTGGATAGTATGATCGTTGGGGAAGGGCAGATCGCAGGGCAGGTTAAGAGTGCACTTGAAACCGCTTCTGCTTCATCCACTGCCGGACCTTTACTTTACTCTTTATTTCGGCAGGCCAGGCGAGTAGCCAAAAGAGTTCGCACCGAAACCCTGATTTCCCGTGGAAATATTTCTGTTTCAAGTGTTGCTATTGGATATGTGAAACAGGTGTTTGATCATTTTGGCGATAAGGTGGTTGCAATTCTAGGTGCTGGAAAAATGGGAGAACTTACTCTCAAAAACTTGCAGGAACTTAATCCAAGGAAAATCATTGTTTCCAATCGAAGTCCTGAAAAAAGTGCAGTGCTGGCTTCAAGTTGTAACGGCGAGGTCTACCCTTGGGAACATCTTTCTGAGGTTCTTGTTCATGCTGACATAATTATCAGTTCCACAGGTTCTCAAGAGCCAATCGTTACCAAAGATTTTTTTGCTTCAGTTTCCCATAAACGCAATGGCCGATCCTTGGTTATCCTGGATATTGCTGTCCCAAGAGATTTTGATCCCGAGATCCACGATGGTGATCAAACATGCCTCTTTAATATTGATGACCTACAGAAAATTCGTGAATCAACACTCAAGGAGCGTTTGAAGCATGTTCCTCAGGCAGAGGTTATTGTATTACCTTAGTTAAATAACTTATAATTTTACTAATGCTTTCAACTAGACACGAGGTTTTTTATCAAGTTGCATTGAACCTTAGTTTTTCAAAAGCAAGCCAGGTTTTATTTATTAGCCAACCAGCAATAAGTAAACATATTAAAGTGCTTGAAGCTTACTATAAAATACCTTTATTTGAAAG
>RGPR01000304.1 GCA_010030245.1 Gammaproteobacteria bacterium | reverse complement strand
GTGGGCACTTGCATCGCTTTGGGGCGCCTCTTTTTGTGCCATGCATGTCACCCTACCCAACTGGTGGTCGGTTGCGATTCCACAATCAGGCGCTCATGTGGGCGCACTCTTTGGCTTAATGAATGGCATGGGCACCGTGGGTGCAATTGCTTCGCAATGGTTTGTCGGGGCCTACTCGGATTACCGATCCCAACAGGGATTTTCCGGCAGAGCCCAATGGGATCCACTCTTTGATGTTTATTCGATTTGTTTGGTATTAGGGGCAGTCGCCTGGTGGGCCTATCGCTTCCACCCTCTTGAAGATATCACCACAACTAATGTTAAAAAAATTACTTTATAGAACTCTAGCTTCGGTTGTAACAACCTTTACGGTGCACTTAATTGAATCCAAGTACAAAGTATCTGGGCAAATATCTTGGTCATGTGGCCAAACAACAGTTCCGTCCAATACTTGGGCTTGGTTGAAATAATTCAAATCTTTCAGTTCTTTAAAAACGCCAAAATCTAGGATAGGTAAGCAATCATAAATACCATTCTCACCATTTGTAAATTCCATATGGAGTTTATAATCTGGTGATGTGCTTACATTTTTAATTCTAGGATTCATCACAATTACCTCAATGGTTCAATCTTGTAAGGCTGTTCACCGGCTACCGCTAGTGCCCAATCAGTTTCAAGTTCGTCCTTATGTAACTCTATCCACGCATAAAGCAATTACATTTTTGAATTTGGGATACCACCTTCAAGCATTCTACCATTAGGGATAGAAACAATGACTTCATCATTCTGATATCTCACATGAATATGCGGCAAATTATGCTGTTTATTGTCCATGAAATACATTTAAACGATCAAACCATAAAACATGGATATTGCTGGCATTTTATTCTTTCTAAACTTTTATATACCTCAAAGCTGCTCTTAAAAAATAGGCAATTTATAATCAAATAGCAAGAAAATTTGAAAGTTGCAAAATGACAGCTATTGTGGAGTTTTACAAATAGCACAAAAATTCATCTGCTCTTTTCTTGCAAACAGCACCTCAAGAACCTTCAACAAATCCCTTTTAAATCAATCGTCAAGCTGCGATGATTATAAAAGTTACTTTCCCCAGTATTTCTCGTTCAAGGAATTCACCCAT
>RGPR01000303.1 GCA_010030245.1 Gammaproteobacteria bacterium | reverse complement strand
AGCTCCTAAAGCCGCTGAAAATACGAGAGAACTGCTGGCTGTAAGATGGTTAAGTGCAGGTCAATGCAAAAACTTTAATCAAGGTGTTTATCATCTTAAAGGGATTTGGTTTGACTGGCAGAATCCACAAGCCTTGTTGCTCAATCATTTAAATGTGGCACCTAAGTTTATTACAGAAAAAGTCCAAGATATTTTTAAACCCAATTACACCTTGGTTAAGCCTTATGAAATTGGCTTAACCGAGTATTTGGATGCAATGATGCGCATGAAAGGTCCTGTGCCTTTGCCTGAAATTGTAGCGCCCCATTATACCTTAGGCAATGATAATCAATTAACTGCCGATGCGTTTAAGACAGTCCAACAACAAGCCCTTTTAGGCGTTGCTGAGTCTCAATTTATGTTAGGACAATGCTATCTGCTCGGCGTGCAAGTGAAAGCTGATCCCACAGAGGCAAGAGCATGGTTTTCTAAAGCCATGGATCAATTTGAACTGAGGGCCCAATATGAATTGGCGTTATTAGATCTCGCATCAGACGATGAGGCAATTCAAAAACAAGGACTATTGTTTTTAAAAGATGCCGCATTTAAAGGCAATACAAATGCCGAGTACACGTTTGGCTTGTTGAATGAAAAAGGAGTAGAAAACAAGTCGGGCCGTCCAATCCTTAAGGTTGATATCGAACAGGCAAAAAACATGTATCGATTGGCTTCAGTCAATGATTCTGGGATGGCGAAATTTCGTTTGGCGGAGTGGTTATCCAGAGAGCCTTTATCGACTTTGGCATTACAAGAACGCCTTGTAAAACAAGAGGAGATCTCTGACTTATATCGACAGGCTGTTGATAATGGCATTGAGCAAGCGAAATTGCCTTTGGCATTTCATGAGGCCAGCTCAAAAGATTTAAAGCGTCGTGAGTGGGCATTTAATACCGCACAAGACTTTGCCAATAAAGGCAACCAAGAGGCGGCTTTACTTCTCGGTTTAATGATTGATAGGCAGGACAACAACCCTGAGCATACGCAATCGGCAATGCAATGGTATAAGCAAGCTAAAAGTCATCCGATTGGTGGATTTGTTTGGGGCAGTTTATCACCGACTTCTGACAAAGCAACCGAGTATTTACAAAAAGCAGCAGATGCC
>RGPR01000302.1 GCA_010030245.1 Gammaproteobacteria bacterium | reverse complement strand
TTTACCTAAAGTGGATCAAAATTAATGGCCGAAAGTGGATCAAAATTGATGGCCATTGACATCCTGAGTAGAAACGTTTTTGTCTTTTTTTGGGCGTTCAATCGGTGTTTCTGTTGCGTCAATAAGCACTAATTCATATTCCATATCGCTTTTTAACAACGCTTTTCGTCCAGGCAATGCAAAATCCGGGTGCTTTATTAGTGTGTTTTCTATCCATTTAATAGTCTCATAACATGTGCTCTCACTAACACCATAGCTTTGACTCACATGAAAATATGTACGATATTCTCGTATGTACTCAAGAGCCATTAACAAGCGATCTTCTAGAGTTAACTTAGACTTGCGACCTCCTTTGGCTTTCTTCTTCTTATCCGCTTCACTTAAAATCCCCATCATTTTTTCAAATGTAGCGCGCTTAACGCCGGTTAATCGACGAAATTTTTCCTCTTCAAGTCCTTTTATACTTTCATATTTCATTTTAACTCCTTGTTAGGGAGCTTTTTACCAAAACTTCTAAATAAATGCTAGTTTCCGAAGAGGTCTATTGGCGAATAGGCAAGAGAATATGCGGTTTTTGAAGATTCTTCTTTTGGCTCAAAACTAATTGCATGATATTGCTGAGTTTCTTTTCGCAATAACCAATATTGAATAAATTCGATCATTCCTTTTTCTGTCATTACACCCAAAGTCAGCCAACATATTCAAAAGACCAAAGGTTTGATTGAAGCTTTAATTGAGTGGTAAAAAAACTAAAATAATCCGGCTCTAAAGTCATGGTATGCTTGAAGGATTTCGTCTTGACTATTCATGACAAAAGGCCACCACAGGCTCATTAATGGGGCACCAGACATCCACAACAGTTTTGCATTTGTTGTTGCATGAAACAGTAATGCTTTGCTATTTTTTTTAAAAATAACCAGCTCACCTGATGATATGGTGTTGCCTTCTATTTCAACTGACCCATACAACACCAAAAACAAGGCATTGAAGTTATCAGTAACATTTAATGTTAAGTCTGCGTGAGCTTGAAGTCGAATATCAAATAATTTTTAGCTACACCTTTTGTCACGCCCCTCAAACAAAAAATGTATTGCTGACGCTTGAAATTCGCATTCCCTAAATCCCAAAATTTGTGCCGATG
>RGPR01000301.1 GCA_010030245.1 Gammaproteobacteria bacterium | reverse complement strand
TAGCCACCTGGAATGGTAAAGCACTTGCTAAAGGCAAGAAGGAAATATCACAGTTTGACCAAACCGTAAACAGGTTAGGCAAAACTTTTACTAAAGTATTCGGTGCAGTTGCTATTGCTTCATTTGCTAAAAGTTCAGTAAACGCATTTATTGAATCAGAAAAGGCAGCAGCTAAATTACGCACCACTGTAGAAAATCTAGGTTTGTCATTTCAACAACCAGCCATCGAGGACTATTTAAAAAGCCTGTCATTGCAATTCGGCATAATTGATGAAAACTTAATCCCAGGATTTCAACGTTTACTCATAGCCACTAAAGATGTAGCCAAAGCACAAAGCCTATTTGAGACAGCATTAAATGTATCCGCTGGCACAGGCAAAGATCTTGCAAGCGTATCCACTAGTTTATCTAAAGCTTATATGGGTGATAATGCCGCATTAGGTAGATTAGGTGTTGGACTAAGTAAGGCTCAATTAAAATCTGCCAGTTTCTTAGACATACAAAAAACTTTAAATGCTAATTTTGCTGGTCAGGCTAAAGCAGCTGTAACTGGCTATGCAGGAGATATGGCTAAATTAACTGTAGCCGTAGATGAATCTAAAGAAGCCATAGGTAAAGGATTATTAGATGCTTTAAAGGCATTAAGTGGCGACACAAGCATAGATACATTTACCACTAAATTAGTAAATGCTGCTGACACTTTAGGTAGATACATAACCAATGTGGCAGAGTTCCTGGCTTTATTAAACCCGGGCAACACAGTTAAAGTTAATGGCGAATGGGTAAGAAAATCCAGTATGTTTACTGGCACACCATTTGGCCAAGCTGGATCAGCTGCTGAAAATAAAAGAATTAAAGACGCAACTAAATTACGTACCACAGAAAATGCGTTAATTAAAGAGAAAAACGCATTAGAGGATTTGAAAAAGAAATACGATGTAGAGCGCATCAATTTAATGGCAGCTCTCAACAATGCTACCGATGAGGAAACTAGGGTAAGACTTGCTGAGAAATTGGCCATACTAGACGGTAATGCTGCACTTGCTAAGAAGTACTTGGCAGATTCCTATGCTGCCGATGCAACAGTAATGCTGGCTCAATCAATGAATAAAGCATCCGCTGCCGCTTTGTATTTCTCTGACTGGGCAACATATA
>RGPR01000031.1 GCA_010030245.1 Gammaproteobacteria bacterium | reverse complement strand
AATTACTGAAAACATAGCATTTTCAAGTATATTGGGTATACGGTGCTGTAGGAATTTAATAAGCCATTCATGTTCAACTGACTCAAAGAACTTACTGATATCCAGATCCAGCACCCAATTTAGCTTTCGCTTCATTACTGCAACATGTAAGTCATCCAAGGCATCATGCTGCCCTCGACCCGGTCTGAAACCATAAGAAAAGCCCATAAAGGGGCGCCTATTGCCAAAAAAATTAATTTGAGTGTTTGGCGCACTTACTTGGTTTTTCAGGTTCAGGTAAAGAAGATTCCATTCCTTCAGTAAAAAAACCTAAGCTTCGTCGAGATACAGCTAACATTCTAAGTTGTTCAATATCAATTGGTGGCAGAGTTGATGGATGAACTATAAATTCTTCTCTGCATTCTTTACCTTCTTTGAATGGTTTGGCCCTAGAAAATAAATAATTGGAGCGCTTTTGAAACAAAGGGGTTTCTTGCTCTACTAAACATTTGATATTAAACACCATGTCTTCAATTTGTGTGGATAATGCTGGCTCTGCCTGCGATAAACACGCTGCTCTGCGAAAAAAATCCATCGCCATCATCTGGCGTTGTATTAAATAGTATTCATTGGCTGATTGTTGTGCTGAAATGTTGTTTTCAATCCGTTGTTCAAGTAAAAATCCCGCCACTAAGTCAGTAAGCGCACGAGGATACTTATTAAAGGTTTTGATGATTTCAAATAAAGTACTTTCATCAATATCCAGATCGCAATTTAAGGTTTGAAAAACCAATTTTCCGTCTTGGTCAAGCTCAGGGATTGTGTAGTTCTCGATAAATAAATCCAGATCTGATGCTTGCGGAAAAATTTTAGATATAAAAAAATTGATAGGCGGCGAATACGATTGTTCATCCATTATCAAATGGGTAACTGTGTTGGGTATTTTTTGAAAAATCAACATCCATTCCATCACGCTCCGATCTTTTAAATCGGCAAGACTTAATTCAATGGTTTGTACACTGCGAGGAATATTTTCAAGCAATGAGCTTAAGTCACGGACTGTTTTCCTAGAAAAATCATTAGCACTCAAATTTAACGTATGAACACCTGGCCCAATTGCTGCAAATACTGCTAGCAATTCCAGCACGGTATATCGATAAAAATGATTGCCACTCAAGTTAAGAGACGTTATGGTAGTTGGAATAGCGTCTATAATAGATTTTAAATTGTCATAAAATTTATGACCAAAATGATTATAGCTCAAATCTAGTGTTCTAACCCCTGTTGGGATGGCTGCAAGAACTCTTGCGAACACCTCTGTAGGTATTTTTGCTAAGCGATTATGGCTTAAGTCAAGTGATGTCACACCTGCAGGAATGGCAGCAGCAATTCGCATTAACGAGAGGTTAGATCGTTTATCTAAAGCATTATCGTATAAAGCGAGGTCAGTGACAGTGACTGGAATATTGCTAAAAAGTTGACACCAGCGATGACTCGTTTTTCTATACATATCATTCTTACTCAAATCAAGCGCTTTAATATGTGGCGGAATGGCTGCAAAAGCTTGGGCTAACTCTTCACCACTTAGATGATACAAATGATTACTACTCAAATTGAGCGATATGAGACCTGAAGGGAGTGCTGAAAAAAATTGAATGAATTCATGACTGGTTTTTCTATGTAAAACATTCCCACTCAGATTAAGCGATTTTAGTCCTGGAGGTAGAGAGGCAAACATTAGAGCCAATTCAACGCCAGTTTTCTGATAAAGTTGATTCATACCAAGATCAACTAAAGTGACGCCTGGCGGAATAGCTGCAAAGATTGTGACTAATTCGGCATTTGTATTTAAACCCAGCTCTAGGAGACTGAGATCAAGCGATGTTGTTTCGGGAGGAATGGTCGCTATACCGTTTAAAATAGCTTGCTTACCTGCATTGGTGAGTGCATAACACATCGTTTTTTCTTAAAATGACTTAAATAATGAGCGAAATATTACTATATATTTGAGCAATTTTAAACAATAGTTGAGAGTTAAATACTTCATAATAGTCAAAACTTGAGCATTAACCATCTTATAGGTTCTCAATACACATGCGCTTTACCTTGAGCAAACCCCTCCATATGACAGACTTATTAGATGGATAGAATACATCTCAACGGGACGTTTATCGATTAAGCAAATTCTGCAAATGATCGCCAAGCGATTCTAAATACGAAGTCAATTTTCTCACTTTAATACCATCTTGAGTATCAAATTCATCTTGCAACTCTAAGACTAACTGCAACATTTCAGTTTCAGGCAAAAACTTTTTAAAATGTTTTAAACCACTGGAAATGTTGGCATCAGAAGTTTTAACCTCAATTGCAAGCACAGGAAAATTATCGATGACAACTAAAAAATCAACTTCCTTACCATCTTTGGTACGTAAATAATGCAAATGGACATCAATACCTTTTGTATCCTCTAAAAAATGTAATTGTTTAAGCAATGATAGCGCTACTAAATTTTCAATTCTAGCGCCCATGTCCTTTACTCGACCAATATCATAAAAATAAAATTTAGGCTCTTTTAAAAGTGAACGTGCAATGTTGTGATGATAAGGTGTCACACGAAATACCGCATAAATATTTTCCAACGATAGTAACCAGTTCTTAACCGTGTTATGGTCAACGTGCAAATCCAAGGCTAAATTTGTATACGATATACTTGAAGCTACTCGAGGCACTAATAACTGCAATATAATTTCAATACTTTTGATTGAACGCACTGCATACAAATCTAAAAAATCCTGCCTCAGCATGATATCCATATGTGTTTTTTGCCACACTCGATATTCATCGATATTAGCAGCTAAGAATGGCTCCGGAAATCCCCCATAATGTAACAATTGATTTGAAATGGCTTTGGTATCTGAAGAAAAACATACCAATAACTCCTGTATATCAAGCGGATACAGTCTAAAATGGATATACCGACCTGCCAACGAATCGCCAACTTTGGTCAAGGCGTCCATGCGCGCACTACCTGTCACAAGAATGTGTGGTTTATTTCCTTCCGTGTCATAAACGCCTTTCAACCAACGTTTCCAATCTTTCATTTTATGAATTTCATCAAAAATGATACAACTAACATCACGTCGCCATAAGCGCTTTAACATTCGTTCACGATGTATATCATCATCATAATTTAAATAATCGAAATCCGCATATAAGGATTTCGCAAGCGTCGTTTTGCCTACCTGTCTCGGCCCTGAAAGCAGCACAATCTTTTTGTCTAAAGCCTTATACAATAGTGATTTTAAATACCGTTCCATATGATCTTAAAAGCATCAACATATATTGGCCATTATAGAGTATACTCACAAAAAGTCAAGGCAATATGTGATTTCGCTCACAAATAGTCGGTTAAAGTTAAAGCGCTTCCACACTCAAATTCTATTAAAGAGCCAACGTTGCTTTTGCGAGAACATGCAGATGAATATACCTATATCAATAGAGAAATAACTAGGGCCCTGTTTTTTTGCTTTGGCTTAGTTCAGTGTCTTCCGGAGAAGAGACACTAGATTCTGATTTGAATAAACTAGGCATGCCAATGCCTCCAGTATCCAGAATAGCTCTAAGAGTTGTATCTATACCTACAAAGCGCCGTTCGATGCTCGGCCAAAGCGTGCCATCATCTTTAAACTTAGCTGGCACCACTTGAGATAGGTCTTTAAAACCCGACTTTAATATCTGCAATGTATTTTTCAAAGATGTTTTATCTTCGAATTTTGCTGAAAAGAAATCCGATGCGATAGCAGAAAAATTTGTCAATGCTTGTTCAAAAGGATCATCTTTATCAGCAGAATTACCATACGCTTTAATGCCTTTAATCAAAGAATCTAATTCTTCTCTTTCGACTTTAAATGCTTCGTAACATAAACGTTCACTTTCAGGCAACGCAACGTATTCTACCCATTTTGGCGTTTCACATTTTTTTCTAAGCGTATCTAAATCATATTGAGCATTGGAATGTGCTACTTGAGCTAGAAGGTAATCAAGAAATCTGTAGCTTCGAAATAACTCAGGAATCTGTTGTTGAGCACGTGATAATACTCCACCAGGGTCTTGATCTGTCTTTAATTCCTCAATAAAACGAGGAAGATGTAAGGTATATTCTTTTGATTTCGCACTAATACTAAGGATGGTAGCAAAATCAATCTGATATGCGCCATAAAAATTAAATTCAGCCGTATCAGTCATTTTTTCTTCAAGTTCTGTAAGAAATAAAATCAATTCTTCATCTGTTAATTGATTAACTTGGGCATAAAAACTTTTAATATATTCCATGTCGATATCTTGATCAGTATCCTGCATTCTATCGATGAATCTGAAAAAATTTAAAGCCAGAATTTGGTGCATTTGTTCAAGGTTATAAGAAATCAAACTAGCATTAGGAATAGCAGCTATTTGGCTATAACCTTTATCAATTATTGTTAAATATACTTTGTTTGGATCTCTTGGGAAGCTTGGACCTTTGGCACTTGTATGATCGAACCGCAGTAATGTTTTTCCTAAGTGAACCTCACGTATTTCATCAAGTTGATATCCAAGATCGAGTTGTTTGAAAAAAGCAGGAGGTTGCTGCTGGAACAGTTTAGATAAATCAAATTCAATGACAATATCCCCTTTTGCCAAAGGATCGATGCCTTGTGGTCCCAGGCATACAACATTTCCATCGCCATTTTTAACATCAAACGAACTTAAGGCTGCTGGATTGAAGGGTATATAAAAATCCATTAAAGTACGTCTACCATACAAGGCATCATCCAAAATCATCTGTAAGGCGCTTGCAGATGTAATATGCTTTACACTAGAAAACGCAGAAACTTTTTCTGCAGCGGCCATAATACGCGCTGCTAGCTCTGGCCCACACTTTGGTTTATATGGTGTATTAGCATCACGCATTAAATCTTCAGCAGACATCTTTTCATATGAAAAACCAAGTTCGCTAAATTCATACTCTATTTGTCTATTTACCTTCTTGCTGCGCTTTTGAATTTCCGCCAAGCTGCCAAGGGTAATCCTATTAATTTCCTCTTGATACCTTTTTTTCTTGCGGAACTGACGCTGTGCAATGATGCTGAATTGCTCCCAAGCTTTTAGATGCAGCATACAGTTGCTCATTGTTTTTGAGATTTCAGCTTCTCTTGCTTGAATTACTTTAGGCATAGTTACTGTATCAAATAATTGTGCCCGAGGGACAGGAAAATATTGTTGAAATAAAGCAGTAAGCTTACTATCTTCAAGTTGATATATCCTACGTATTAAATCAGGCTCAAATGGCATTAGGTATGTCCCTGCTGCTTTATTTTGCAATGCTGAATCCCTTTCTTTGTCTGATAAACTTAATATTGGTGTGGGAAAGGCTAACATGGCAGTTTCTATGACTGAAAGTATGGCTGGGTCTCTAGTTACAATATACTCTTCTAATGCCAGACGAAAACCAAGCATTATTGCAGCGTTATCATCTTTTTTTTGATAGTAGATTTTTATAGAATCCTTGTTATAAAATGCTTTCGTTAAACTACCCAAAGGTAATGAATATAGTAGTTTTACATCCCAAAGAGAAATATCTTTACCTTCTGCAATTTTTGATACTATGCGCTCTTCAATTGAATTCATGTGATCTGCCTTATCGCAAATATTGCGCGTATTTGTATATTTATTATACTAAAAGATCTATTAAATATCTACAGGAGACTCTGATCGCTAATATCAAACATCTTAGGGACAAAGATATTTAATCGTGCCGGCTTAGATGATACAAAAGATTAGTACTCCAATTTAAGCGAGTTCAGTCCTTGAAAAAATAACCGCGAGCAATAACGACTAAATTTGTTCTTGAAAACAACCAACGAAGCTAAGAAGATGAGATGTTGTGACTGGAAAAATATTTCACTTAGCTTATAATATCATCGATTTAACCATGATATGGATAATCAGCTCATTCGAGAATTGTTTATGCATTATGTTGCTCAACATGGTAATACATTACAACTGGAGGCTGGCGGCGCACTAGAACAACAGCCCAGCAAAAGATAGCAATGATCGATTAGCCCCCCTTCTGTTGTGCTAGATATCTAAATTTTTTAGCAACGCCCCCAAACTATACTAATATCCGCCCTAATCATTTATAATCATTTTTTCATTAAAAATATCTTGCCATGTATGCCCTAGAACTTAAAGACCTAAAAAAAACCTATGCCAATGGTTTTAAGGCGTTAAAAGGCATTAATCTAAAAATTGAGCAAGGTGATTTTTTTGCTTTATTAGGTGCCAATGGTGCAGGAAAATCCACCATCATTAGCCTCATCAGCCATTTAATTCAAAAGACATCTGGTGAAATCATCGTTAATGGTCATGATCTTGATAAGAACCCATTTGAAGCAAAACTGAGTCTTGGTGTTGTGCCCCAAGAATTCAATCTACCGGTCTTTGAAACTTGTGAAACCATCTTGTTAAATGTGGCAGGATTTTATGGCATACGTCGAAAATATGCATTAGAACGCGCGCATTGGTTACTCGATGAATTGGGCTTAGGTGATAAAAAACAAGCGATTGTTTACCAATTATCAGGTGGCATGAAACGACGATTAATGATTGCAAGAAGCCTCATGCATGCGCCAAAACTCTTATTATTAGATGAGCCCTCGGCAGGTGTTGATGTTGAAATTCGCCATAGCATTTGGATGTTTTTAAAAACCATGAATGCTGCAGGTACAACCATTATACTGACAACACATTACTTAGAAGAAGCCGAACAATTATGTAAACATGTCGGTATCATTCATCACGGCGAGATCCTTGAACAAAGTAGTATTGCAACACTATTAAACACCAAAGCCAAACAATCTTTTATCATTCATACGGCCAAGCCTCTAGATGAAAACATGAAGCTCGCATCAGTAAAAATAACCACACTTAGTGCCTATAGTTTTGAAATGGAACTTCCAACTGACATGTCCTTAAATCAAATTATCAAAGAACTTGATGATTTGGATATTGAGGTGATGAGTATCAACGCCAAAACCAATCGACTGGAAGCCTTATTTATGGAATTAATTCAAAAATGATAAAATTTAACACCCAAATGATTGGTTTATCCACCCTTATTCGACGAGAAGTTGATCGTATTTTTCGCATTTGGGTACAATCACTACTGGGCCCAATTGTTACCGTATTTCTCTATTTTTTAATTTTTGGCAACATCATCGGCAATCGTATTGGCACTGTCAATGGCTTTCCATATCTGCAATTTATTTCTCCAGGCCTCATCATCATGGCCACCATTAATAGCGCGTATACCAATGTCGCCTCAAGTTTTTTTGTGGTCAGATTTCAACGCAATATTGAGGAAATGATCATAAGCCCCATGAGCAACTTTAACATCATGCTGGGTTTTGTGACTGCAGGCATTATCCGCGGTAGCTTAGTTGCTGCTATTTTAAGCGCGCTTATTTATTTAATCTTTGATGTCCATTTGGCATTTAATTTAATGATGTGTCTAGATATTTTACTGACAAGCACCCTTTTTTCTTTAGCTGGCTTTATCAATGGTCTATATGCCAAAAGTTTTGATGATATTGTCTTAATTCCTTCATTTCTCATCACCCCCATGGCCTATTTAGGCGGTGTATTTTACACCCTAGACATGTTGCCCCCCATGTGGCAGCAGATTGCCGGCTTAAACCCACTATTTTATGTCATTACTACCTTTAGGGCCCATGTGATTCATCAAGCGCTGGCACATGTAGAACTTAACTATTTGATTATTGTGAGCCTAATCTTAATTTTAGGCTTTGGCATCTTAAGAAAAATGAAGCAAAATATTCTTTTAAAAGGTTAAGCGCTGATGTCAGGCCAAAGAAGTACCCAAACGTGACCGAATTCGATGGGTGGCCTGGCTTAAAATTTGTGACACACGTGATTCTGAAACCCCCATTAGCTCCCCAATTTCTTTCAATTGCAACTCATGCTCATAATAAAGTGATAAAGCAAGCTGCTCATTTTTAGGAAGGGTATGAATCAAGTTTGCCAAAAATGCTTGAAAGTCATTCTCTAGGGCATCTTTTTGAGGCTCACTAAATCCTGCAACATTGAGGTGATCATCATCGATACCTAAATCGTCAAAACCATACAAGTGCGCTGCTTGGGCGTCTTGCAACAATTGATAATAATCGTCTAAAGAAAGGCCTAACTCCGCAGCCACTTCATGATCTTTGGCATCTCTTCCTAAACGATTTTCCACCTGCCTGACCGCAGCAGAAACTTGTCGTGATAAGCGATAGACAGAGCGCGGCACCCAATCTTGGCGCCTGATTTCATCAAGAATACTTCCCTTAATCCGAATCGTCGCATATGTGGCAAAAGCGGCTCCTTTTTCACCTTGATAATGATGAGCAGCCTCAATCAAGCCAAGCATGCCTGCTTGCACCAAATCATCAAGCTGCACAGTAGAAGGTAGGCGACAAATAAAATGACGTGCCAAATGTTTGACCATGGGCAAGTGCTCAGCTATCAGTTTTTCAGGACCTTGAACATTCAAAATAATTCTTCAAATTTAATAGGCATGGATAAAATCTAGTATCCATCATTTTTTCAAACTTAGGCAAGCAAGTTCGTAAAAAAAAGATAAAAAACATAGCACCATCAGAAGACTCAAGGTAATATAGGGTCCTTTGGCAAAGGAAATCATTCGCGTATGTGTGGTATTGTTGGCATTTATCATTTTAAACAACAAGCAGTGTCTAGTGTTATCTTAAATCAAATGAATGAAGCCATGCTTCATCGAGGCCCCGATGGTAACGGCATATGGGTGGATGGAAATATTGGTCTTGCCCATCGAAGACTATCAATTATCGATTTAAGTGCCCATGGCCATCAACCAATGATGTGTGGATCAGGTCGTTATATCATCAGTTATAATGGTGAGGTTTATAATTTTCGTGAACTTAGAATCACCTTAGAAGCACTAGGTCATCAATTTCACTCTGCTACAGATACTGAAGTGGTACTAAAAGCTTTTGCGCAGTGGGGGCATCAAGCGATTCCTAAATTCAATGGCATGTTTGCTTTTGCTATTTGGGACACACAAGAAAAAACATTAACCCTTGCTCGGGACCGTTATGGTATAAAACCACTTTATTACACCATTGTAAATCAGCAATTGCTTTTTGCATCTGAAATCAAAGCCATTTTACAACACCCAGATGCGACATGCATGATTGACTATCAAGCACTGGCCGAATATCTCAGCTTCCAGAATTTTATCAGTCCCAATACCTTGTTTAAAGGTGTTGAAATACTTGCTCCTGGACATATCTTAACGATTCAACAAGATCAGGTAAAAACCAAGCAATACTGGGATTTTGACTTTAGACAAAATAATGATGTACTTAGTCGTGAAGAATGTAGCGAAGAACTAGAACGCTTAATTCAGCAGGCCGTTAATAGGCAATTGGTCAGTGATGTTGACATTGGCGCTTATCTCTCGGGAGGCATGGATTCAGCAGCCATCACAGCGATTGCTGCCAAGCAACTCCCCTATTTAAAAACCTTTACTTGTGGCTTTGATTTAAGCTCTGCCTCAGGTCTTGAGCAAGATTTTGATGAACGTAAAGATGCAGAGCACATGTCCTATCTGTTTAAAACCGAACACTATGAGATGGTTTTAAAAGCAGGTGATATGGAACGCTGTATGAATACACTGGCTTATCATGTTGAAGAGCCTCGTGTTGGGCAAAGTTACCCCAACTTTTATGCCGCAAAACTTGCCAGCAAATTTGGTAAAGTGGTTTTAGCCGGCACAGGCGGCGATGAAATTTTTGCAGGTTACCCCTGGCGTTATTATCCCCAAGTTGCAAGTACCAGCCAAGACCATTTCTTAAAAAATTACTTTCAATTTTGGCAGCGTCTTTTTAAAGAAGAAGAGCACCCCGCATTATTTGCACCCATTCAGTCTGAACTGAAAGAGTTTTCAGCTTTTAATCGGTTTAAACATATCTTTCATGGCACAAATCATGACATTAACAATAGCCCCGATAACTATATAAACCAATGTTTGTATTATGAGGCCAAAACCTTTCTTCATGGTTTATTAATCATTGAAGATAAACTATCAATGGCGCACAGCTTAGAATCACGCGTCCCCTTCTTAGATAATGACTTGGTTGATTTTGCCCTGAAAATACCTGCCGAATATAAATTAGGGAATCTACAAACAGCATATAAAGCTTTACAGCAACAAGAAAATATCGATGCGCTCTTACAAAAAAATAAAGATGGTAAACTTATTTTTCGTGATGCCATGAAGAAGCATTTGCCAGCTGCAATTATTAATAAAACCAAGCAAGGTTTTTCAGCGCCAGACTCTTCTTGGTTTAAAGGGGAAAGTATTGGGTACATCCGAGATAAATTCATCCATTCGCCATCACGAATTTATGACTTTTTAGACAAGGCTACTGTACAACGCAAAATAAACGAACACCTAACAGGACAACACAATAATCGCCTCATTATTTGGTCTTTATTGTCACTTGAGAAATGGTGTGAACAATTTAATCCAATTGCCTAAGGGGTGCTGAATGAACATATTAATGCTGGATAAATCGTATATCACCGACAGACGCATCGTTTTAGAAGCGCATGCGCTTATTGCCCAAGGCCATGAGGTTATTCTATGCTCAGGACGACAAAGCCTGCAACAAAAACCTTTAGAACTTGATAAAGATTTAAAAATCTATCGTTTTTTTACCAATGGCATGCTAGAACGCTGCCTTGAAAAAACAAGCCATGCAGAACTGGAAAAACTTACCAATACTTTAGGTCAATATAAAAACCAAGAAAAATCTCGTCTGATGGCTTATGTTAAGTTTGCCATTCGATACCCTAGATGGGCGCTTATTCAGTTGAATCGAATTAATGCCCCGCTCCCGAACATAGTCCATCAACTGATTGAAATCATCTTTTCAACGCTATCTCTGGATAAAACCTATATTCGTCAAAGTTTAAAAAATTCATCCCAGCACTGGCAAGAACAAATTGAGCAATACATCATCCCTGATTTTAAAGCAGATACGATTCACTGTCATGATTATTCAGCGCTTGAAGTAGGCGTTTCATTGAGTCAAAAATATAAGCTGCCCTTGATTTATGATGCTCATGAGCTCTATAGCTATCAGCCAGGATTGCCTGAATTTGTATCCAAACAAATTTTCAAACATGAAAAAAAACTAATTCAGCATGTTCACACCTGTATAACTGTGAATGCGCAACAAGCTGATATCATGGCGAAAGATTTTGCCTTTGATCGGTTCTTACCCATTTCAAATGCCACCAATGCACCTGATGATTTTAATCCACGCCAAAACTACGATTTGATTCGCCAAGTCACCCATATTCCTAAAGATGAAGGTATCATTTTATTTCAGGGCGGGATCAATCGTTTACGCAAAATTGACTTACTCATGGAAGGGCTTGCGCTGGTCCAACAAAAAATTCATTTGGTCTTTTTAACATTTGGCAGTGAAATCAATGAATTTAAGGCGATGGCAGATGATTTAGGTATTGCGGATAGGGTTCATTTTCTACCTGTGGTACCTTGGGAAGATATGGTTTATTGGGCAGCTTCTGCTGATGTAGGGATGCTTCCTTATCAGGCAGATGATATGAATACAAAAATTTCTTCACCCAATAAAATGTATGAATTTATTTGTGCTGCTACTCCAATGATTGCCAGCACAGAACTCATTAATGTGCATCAAATATTAACCGAGGAAAATTTTGGTGTCAGTTATCTCTTAAAAAAACCTAACGATTATGCCAAAGCCATTGAAATCATGTTTGATACCACATTAGGTGGGCCAAATCGCTTTAAAGCTGCTTTGCTTGATAAACGTGAGCATTATCTATGGGCGCATGAGGCTAAAACTCTATGTCATTTTTATGCAACGCTAGCTAAAGCACGTGGTTTAATTCCTCAAAAAAATGACACTGCTGTAGAGGTATGCTAAACAATGTGCGGTATTGCAGGTATTATTCATCAACACAATAAGCGCATGGATTTAAGACAATCCATGCAAGATATGCTTGCAACAATCATGCATAGAGGCCCTGATGGTGAAGGCATCTATCAACATCAACAACTCATCCTGGGTCATCGCCGTCTTGCTATCCTTGATTTATCCACAGATGGCATTCAACCCATGGTATCATCTTGTCAAAATCAAGTTTTGGTGTTTAATGGTGAAATTTATAATTACTTAGAAATAAAGGCCGAGCTTATGCAACTTGGCCATGTGTTCCTCACCAAAACAGATACTGAAGTGATTTTACATGCCTATCAAGCATGGGGGCCCGCATGTGTTGAAAGATTCAATGGCATGTGGGCATTTGCTTTATTTGATAAACAAAAAAATCAGTTATTTTGCTCAAGAGATCGCTTCGGGGTTAAACCATTTTATTTTATCAATCGTGATACCCATTTCATGTTTTGCTCTGAGATCAAAGGACTGCTACCTTTTGTTGAACGAAAAATCGCCAATCTAGACGTACTAAGCGATTATCTGTTAACTAGTAAAACAGATCATCAGCATCATGGTTTTTTTAAAGATATCCATGTACTGCCTGCAAGTCACCACTTGTTTTATGATTTAAATACACAAGAAATAAACATCAAACGCTATTATGAATTAAAGCAACTTGACTCAAACCCAAGTGCCGACGATTATATGGCCTGTTTAGATGATGCCATTGCCCTTCGACTGCGCTCAGATGTCACCGTTGGCACCTGTTTAAGTGGGGGCCTCGATAGCTCAACTGTTGCATCTATTGCCGCAAAAAAATATACCAAGCAAACCCAACAACCCTTTTCTGCCATTACTGCCATCAGTGAACAAGCCAGTAATAATGAAGCAGATTTTGCGGAGATGGTGGTGAAGCATTGCCAACTCAATTGGCTGAAAACAACACCCAGTTATGAACATTTTCAAACCCAAATCGAAGACATCGTCTACACCCAAGAAGAACCTTTTGCCAGTCCCTCTATTGTCATGCAATATGAAGTCATGAAAGCAGCCAGAAAGGCGAATATCCCCGTCTTACTTGATGGTCAAGGTGGCGATGAAACCTTGCTAGGTTATGAACGTTATGTGGCAACCCATGCGCTTGAAGAATATCGCAAACATGGTATTAAAGGCTTTATTCAAGGGATAAAAGCATGCTCGCAACACAACACTAAACTCAATACATTTAAAACTGCGCAATATGTTATAGGCACCCATTTCCCTGGTTTAAGACTAAAATTACATCAATATGAGCATCGTTATCTGGTGCATCAAAAATTTGCATCTCTTGCTCATCTTAAAACCTATGCTGATGCCGCAAATACCCTTTTTGATTTACAAAAGCTAGAAATTGAAGCCACCAATTTACCAGCTCTTTTGCGTTTTGAAGATAAAAACTCCATGGCGCATTCTATCGAGACCAGGCTTCCTTTTTTGGATTACCGTGCTGTTGAAATGGCCCTATCCTTGCCATTTGAAGTTAAAATTCATCAAGGATGGTCAAAACATCTATTAAGAGATAAAATGCAGCAGCAATTACCCCATGAAATTTTGTGGCGAAAAAATAAATTTGGCTTCGAAGCGCCTGAGCAAATCTGGCTATCGCATCATCGCGATCAGATGCAAGATTGCATTAAACAGTCTCGATTGATTCAGGCCATCACTAAAAAAACATTTAACCCGAGTGCCCTGAAACAAAGAACATTGTGGCGCCTTTATACCATTGCACTCTGGGAAAAACAATTTCACATACAGGATATGCAGTAATGGATAAAAAGACGATTTGGTACTGTCACCCCACAGCGGGTTCACCCAATGAAGGCATGTCCTATCGCCCCTATTACCTTGCCAAATACTGGCAAGAAGCAGGGCATCAGCCTTATGTGATAAGCTCGAGTTATCACCATCTCCTGCATGCGCCTAAAATTCAAAAACAAACTATCAATCATCTGCAAATTGAAGGTGTCAATTATATCAGGCTTAAAACACCTCATTATCAACATAATGGGATTAAGCGGATGATAAGCATGCTCACCTATGCCTTGCAATTTACTAAACAACAAAAAAAACTCCTTCATATCACTGGTAAACCCGATGCCATTATTGTCTCGAGCACCCATCCTTTTCACTACTTAAGCCTCTACCCCATTGCAAAAAAACATCAAATACCACTTATTTTTGAAGTCAGAGACTTATGGCCAAGCTCACTTATTGAACTACTTAAACTGAACCCCTGGCATCCACTGGTTATTTTTTTAAATCTGATTGAAAAACATGCTTACAAACACGCAAAATATGTCGTTTCCCTTCTTGCAGATGCCAAGCCTTATATGGTATCCCAAGGACTAACACCAAGTAAGTTTGTCTATATTCCTAATGGCACTGATTGTAGCAGCCAAACTGAAGTAGAAAATCTACCTGATGCCCTCAAAAACAAGATTAAAGACCTTAAAGATAAACAGCAATTTTTAATTGGATACGCAGGCTCATTAGGGGTTCCTAACGCCATGGAACACTTTATTCATGCTATGGAAATGCTACAAAAATCCACACCCCATATACAAGCCTTATTAGTTGGAAAAGGTCATCAAAAAGAAGAATTAATGCACTATTGTCAAACGCATCACATTCATAATGTTCATTTCTTTGACCCGATCCCTAAGCTTCAGGTTCATCATTTTTTAAAAAAAATGGATTTACTCTATTTAGGCTGGCAAGATACCAAACTTTACCAATATGGCGTCAGTCCTAATAAAATCTTTGATTACATGCTAGCAGGTCGCCCTATTCTAGAATCAGGAGGGGCGCCAACAAGTCTCGTAGAATTGGCAGGATGTGGCAAAATGTGTCCGAGCTCTAGACCAGAATTAATTGCTAAACATTTAATTGTAATTTCAGAACTTTCTAAAGATGAATTGGCGTATTTTGGCCATAATGGACAAACATATGTTCAAAAAAACCACCATTATCTTGAATTATCAAAAAAATACACTAATGTTCTATGCTAATGATTTAGGGCGGTAAATGTGATAGCTGACTTGACCCGGTCCATAGGCTTGCAAATCGCAACTCTGATTGACTACTTCTTCATAATTTCTTAGCAAATTGATATTTAACTTTTTTAAAATAAACTTCTGTTTAATCTTTTTTCCATCACCAGCTAATAGCAAATAATTTGCTTGCCGATGCATTTTTAGAATAGGTGATAATACCTGATAAAAATATTTATCAGAATTGGGGTAATCAACCAAAAACCAAGGAGAGGCGACAGGATTTGCATCAATCAAATACATTAATCCTGGTGAAAAGCCAGTAAAATCAATCAGGTTATAAGGTTTTTGCAGGATCTGTCGATCAATTTTCGCCTTAAGGCCACTGATACAATCAGCTAATTCCTTCGAAACAAAAACCTGTGCTTGATTTGGCATTTGCATGGGCGTGAGTTGATGTTGCATGATATTAGCTTGGCGATACGGCTGTCTCAAAGCACGATAATCACATATAGCAAGCAAAAAAAGCCCAAAACATAACATCGGACTACTCACTAGTAGTAGGGTATTTCTATTAGAAAGCAAGGGACTTAAAAAAAGGAACGCACTTAAGATCCAAAAAAATCCGAGCATTTGTGCCTGGAACCAGTAAGGGTTACTGGTTCCAAAAGAGTAGGCATATGGCAACAGAAAAAAATACAATCCCAATAACATTTTATTTTTTTGCATGAGATTGCGCTGATTGATGATGGCACTAAATGCGACATTCAAAAAGACAATAATGGGCAAATAAAATAAATCAATTTCTTGCAATCGGAATGCTTTTTTCAAATCAAAACTTATCATAAAACCTAATGTTTTAATGCCCAAAAGAAAAGCAAAAAAACAAAGTAATATCTTCTTTTTTTCATTGTCTTCAATACTAAAATATGTCAAATAACTCGTTAAAAATAATGTTATGACCCACAGTGTATTTTTATCCGTGGATAATGGGTGAAATAAATCAATTCTCCACACTGATGGTGTAATAAATAAGCGATAGGCTTTGACACCTTCAAGCATGCGATGTGTAAAAACTAAAATATCCCCATCTATCAGATAGATGGCCATGAATACCAACATCGCAAAATAGATAGCCATTTGACATAGATGCTGGAATGAAAAATGCCGCGATGATAAACAATAAATTACAAACATCCAGCCAAAAACTAAAAGAGAAGAAATTTTTGACATGAATATACAAAAAAAACCAAAGGCCATGATCATCAATTGTATTTGTTTTGATAACTGCGTTTGTCCTCTAATAACCATACCGATTGATACAATCAATATACCGATAAAATTTAGCGAATTATAGCTTGGTGAAATTAGCCAATTAAAGCTTGTAAGATAAGTTGAAACAAATATAGCTAGAGATAAACTCAGAACGGTTAAGTTCGTTTTTTTCATTTGGTTTTGGCCAACAATAAACTTTAAACAGCAAGAAGACAAAATTGCAGACAAAGTAAAAATCACCAGAAGATTAACTTGCCTGAATAAAATCCAATTCTTATGCGTTAGAAGAAATAGCGGATGGTAAAAAAAACCAAATAAAGTAAAATTTTCAGTATACAACTGCGGAAAAACAATAGAATTGATATAAAAACCCTCATCACTCAAATCAAAGCCACGATTTGAGTAATGTGCTATGACAGCGATAAGTACAAAACTTATCAGGGATAAAAAAACCAAAACAAGATACTCTGTTTTAGTTTTTAATCCATCTAACTTAGAATGATTCATTCTTTTTCAATACTCAGATTTTTTTTATACTTAAAGTTCGCTGCCGAAAAAAATACATTGCTTTTGTTTTAGCATATATTTTTCTTGTGTTTGTTCACAAATAGCTCGATTATCGATGAATGTTAACTGGACACCAAATCGACTCATCCAGCCAATTTGACGTGCTGGAACGCCTACCATTAAAGCAAAATCAGGGACATCACGATTAACCACAGCCCCTGCGCCAATGAAGGCATATTTACCGATGGTGACACCACAAACAATCGTGCAATTTGCACCTAGAGTAGCGCCTTGTTTGACAGTTGTATGACGGTATTCATCTTTTCTAGATATTGCAGATCGTGGATTGTAAACATTGGTAAATACCATGCTGGGACCACAAAAGACATCATCTTCTAAAGTCACATTATCATAAACGGAAACATTGTTTTGAACTTTAACATTATCGCCAATTGTGACTTTATTACCCACATAAACATTTTGGCCAAAGCTACAATCTTTACCAATTTTTGCTTCCGAACTAATGTGTACCCAGTGCCAAATTCGTGTACCTGCACCAATTTGAGCACCGTCATCGATAATTGCGGTGGGATGAGCTTTGTAATCCATATTACAACTCCAAAGGCAAGTT
>RGPR01000004.1 GCA_010030245.1 Gammaproteobacteria bacterium | reverse complement strand
CTTTGGCTTTTTCTAGATAATTTATAAAATCAATATAATTGCCAAGGTTTAATTTTAAATAAATAGGCAATTTAAAACACCATATTCGGAATCTCAACGGTAGAAGGATTGGTAAAAAATAAAAACCAACATATCTCATTTTATTTTTAAAGGTTGGAAAATACTTAATGTTATAAAGTGCATCGATTAATGTTTCTTTATAAGCATTCATAAAAGTAGAATAAGCTACATTTTTTACCAATTCAGCAACTCGACCTTTAGTCAAATTTCTTATTAAATTTTTTTGAGTGTTTTTGCTAAAGTGCGGCAGAACAGCCTTTGATAAGTGATAATAATCAACAAATAGCAATGACAATCTTTCTTTTCCATCTTGTAAATTATTATATCGATTCTTTCTAATAATATAATTAGTTGGATAAGGTAGAATTAATATCTTATGTCCTTGAGCGATAACTTGCAAAAACCATATTAAATGTGGCCATGGACTTCTTAACTTGTTTATTTGTAACAGGCCTTCATTCAAAACTTTCATCAAAGCGGCTCGTGAAAAAATTAATACACTCATTTTTCCAGCCAATTCGATGGCATTAAATTTTTGAAGAATCTCTTCGCCAACAAATTTATGTTTAACTATATTTTTCAAATAAACACGTTGTAACTGTTTATCATCAACCGTTCCTCCAAGCAGAACTCCTGGTTGATAACGGTTAATATCTTGAATTATATTTATAATGGCACCCTCAACAATCATATCGTCATCGCCAAGCAACCATATATAATCCCCAGATGCCCCCTTAAGAACAGTATAAAAATTATGGTTTGCGCCCATATTTTTCCCGTGTAAATGGACGTTTATATAATCATGTTGAGCAACAAGTTCTTTCAAGTACGTTTGCGTACCATCATTTGAAAAATTATCTGAGATATAAATCTCAATTTGAGTATCATTTTGTATTTGCACTTCTTTAATGATTTGAGATACATTTTTTTTTAAGAACGGCAATCTATTCCATGTAGGTATTACGATTGATAACTTAAATCTCACTATAAATCCTTTTGTTTAACGCTTCTGAAATTGACTATAACATTAAAAGCAATATTTTTTGGCAAATTTTAGCACCTTTGTTTCCCTCAAATAATCCCTGATACAATAAATTATTGAGCGCTAAACCAAATACTGAATTTTAGACTTAAACCCTAAAACAGAATAGATTATAATAATTTAACCAAGTCCACCCCAGGTTGGTCAAAAGGATTAATGCTCCAAAGACTAGCTTGAATAAACACTTTATGTTCATACATCGCAATTAATGCACCTAAACTTCTTGGTGTTAATTCTGTGAGCTCAATATGATTAACACTTGCATGCTGCTTAATTGAATAGTATTCGTCTTTTGCCTGAACGCCATGATAAAGACTTTTTTTTCGTTTTTGACACAATGCATTTAAATAATTATTTTTATCATCTGCGATACTTAAAAAATCAATCGCAATTTGATGACTACCTTGAGCCAACAGCTGGTAATAACTATGCTGAGATTGATTGCCTAAGCCCCCCCAAATAATAGGGCCTGTTGCATAATCAATTTTTTGCCCTTCTTTATTGTAGGACTTACCGTTGCTCTCCATGTCTAATTGCTGGATATAGTCGACAAAAAAACGCAGCTTTGAATGATAAACAAGCATTAGTTGCGTTGGAATATTCAAAAAATTGATATTCCAAATGCCAACAAAAGCAAGCATCATCGGTAAATTATCTTGCCAAGGCGCTGTTAAAAAATGTTTATCCATTTCTTCTGCGCCCTTGATAAATTCAAGATATGAATCAAAGCCAAAGAAAATTGCATTAATCAAATTAATCGCTGAAGTCACTGAAAATCGGCCTGTGACCCATCTACCAAACTCAATCATATGTTGATAACCAGATTTTATGGCCTGCTCTGGATTTGCAGTCACTGCAATAAAATGTTTTGCCATGGCATCAGCATGCCCAATCCATTCGATAGCTAAATTCGCATTCATCATTGTTTCTTCGGTCGTAAATGACTTAGATAACACGATGAACAATGTGGTCTCTGGGCTGAGCGGCTCTAGGCATTCTTTGGCGGAATAATAATCGGCATCAGAAATAAAATGACATTTAAATTGTGGCTTTGTTTCTAGCTTGTTTAAGGCATCAAAGTAAAATTTTGGACCTAAATCTGAGCCACCGATGCCAATATTAACGATGTCAGTTATTGGCTTTCCTGAATAGCCAAGCCATTGATTTGATCTTATTTTTTCAACGATTGCTTGCATCTGCTCACGCATCAAAGACACATCATGCTGATACTTATCACAAATCATGCCATATTCAGAAAGCCTTAAATGCATAAATGGGGGCAGCATTTCATCTTGGCCTTGTCGCCAATTTTGTCTAGCCGTAAAAAAACCTTGGGCTAAGGCAAGATCTGCTATTTTTTCAAAGATTGTTGAATTCAATTGATGATGCTGAATTTCCAGCTTTAGGGGCCCAAAAGATATTTTTTTTTTGAAAGAGTCTTGAATAATGATTGCTCTCAAATCGTCCCATTCATTAAATTTACTAACGGTTTTTTGATCACATGCATCCATACACTCCAATCCCTAGCAACTCAAACGTTACAACTCATTTATAACTTTAGACTAAGAAGTTTAGCGTTGTTTGTCAATGATTTTGCGGATAATTTAGGTAAACATCAAACCCAAACGATTGGGATCATAACCGCAATTGTCCAAAAGCTGAAGCAAGTTATCACCATGGAAGGTTTTTTGACCTGTTTGACAATAAATATCCAGATAGGATTGAAGGATGTAGACTAAGTTTTCTTGCACAATTAATTTTAAAATTCGCTCTGCTCTATCGGTGTCGGTCAGTATATTGGCATTTAGGAATTGAAATAAGACCGCTGTTAGCATAGACGCCAAACTCAATTGCCTAGCTTTTGAGGCTTTGGGCAACACATCGATGATTTCTTCAATGGCCCTATCTTGGTCCCACTTCAGCCAAGCTTGGTAGAATAAGCCAGATCTGCGTGGCTCAAAATTTGCTGCTGGATAACTAGATAACACCCAATGCGAAACGGCAATACAGGCTTCGATATTTGCCCATGAGCAATTACCTGATATTTGTGATGACATGGGTAAGGTACTCAACTTTTTTAAATCGAGGATTTTATGAATCCCTTCATGAAAAAATTGACGCGGCTGGCGTCTAAACATAAATGCGTCGAGGAAATGAACGTCAAAGGCACGTGTTTTACCGATCTCATAGACATTAATACTACCCTCTTTGAGGCTATTTTCACCCCTATCAATTTTAATCAACCAGTCTTTGTATTTAATAAATCCCATGGCGTGACCTGAAGAGGCTGCTGGTAAAATCAAAAGTTCCATCTCAAGCAAAGTCGCCAATTCTTCTTGAAACCGTCGATTGGGTTTTAACCAGCGTTGAAAACGAAGTAGCTTATCAGCATTGACAAGTGCTTGGATGATTTGGGTAGCCAGCGGTAATTCGTCACGCCATTTTCTGGCGGTGAAATGATGAATAAAACGGGTAAATGAATTTTTAATAATCCCCACCGTAAATTCTAAGACAAAGCCCTCATAATCAATTTCAATCATCTCACCTTTAGGCGTGACCAAATCGGCGGTGCCAGTCAGTGAAAAGCGGTGTCCTAAAAGTTTTGCCGCAATAAAATCTTGGGCGAAATTTAAATTTGCACCATGTCGTAAGAGCAACTGTTTAATAGGCTCATCTTGGCGTAAAATGGGATAAACAAGTGCTGAAAAACCTTGTAAAGTGTAATTATTAGCATCTGCTTGATGCTGAAGTAACAATTCAAGCAAAGGCTTATCTTCGTTATCAACAGCCCACTGTAGGGCTGTTCGCCCAGCCATATCAGGCTTATTGATATTGACCCCAAGTTTAAGTAATTCGGCAGTTAATTCTGGTCGATGCATTAATATGGTTTCAATCAATGGGGTAAAACCATATTCATCAATATCATCAAGTGAATCTCCTGCTTGAACATAAGCAGCAAACTGTGGATGTCGTCCTTGGATAATCTCATCAGCTAAGCTCATGATTAAAAACCATCTGGTTTAGGATTAAACTTACGGTTCATCCCTGGCATATAGCCAAGGCGCAATTGTTTTTCTAATTCTTGCTCTCGTTTAATGTTGTCATATTCTCGCCTGGCATCCGTATTTAGCGCAGGTTCTGGATTAACATTAGGATCAATGCCATCAAAACGTGGATTTTCCATCAATGCCGGATGGCCTTTGATGCTAGACTGGGCCTCAAGCCCGACTTCAGCACTGGGGGCATCATCATACACTCGCTCGCGCGATTGCACTTTAATGCCCCTGCGACGATGTCCTGTTTGTTCTAAGTCACGTTGATTGTTTTGTTTTTTCTTGGTTTCTTCAACAAATACACTAGGGGGTTTACGCCTGCTATCTTCCCAGGCCTTTAAAGCCCCAGCGACATTATCACTAATGTCGGCTCGATACTGGCGAAGGCTGGCTGCAATCTTGTCTAAGCTCGAATATTTGAACTCAGTAAGGTTGTTATCTTTTGATTTTTTATCAAAAGACTTTAGCCATTTCTGTAAGATTTTCGGAACGATTTTCATTGCCGTCAATAAACACTCTTCATGTTTTCATTATATACTATTAAAGATAATGTTGATGAAGAATCTCTGCAATTTGAATTGCATTTGTTGCCGCCCCCTTTCGCGTATTGTCAGCAACCACCCATAAATTTAGTGCCATATCATGTGAAATATCATTGCGAATGCGGCCAACAAACACCTCATCATGCCCTGTTGCCTGCAGCAATGGTAAGGGATATTTTTTATCTTTTGGTTCATCAAAGACAACAACTCCAGCTGCTTTTTCAAGCAATGCTCGGGCATCTTGTGCACTTAAAGGCGATTTAAGTTCAATATTAATGGCTTCTGAATGTCCGTATAAAACTGGCACTCTCACGGCCGTTGGATTCACTTTAATATCAGTATCATGGAAAATTTTTTGGGTTTCCCAAACCATTTTCATTTCTTCTTTGGTATAGGCATTATCTTGGAACTCATCGATATGGGGCAAGACATTGAATGCAATTTGATGCGGATAGACTTCAGGCTTCACACTTCGACCATTTAAAAGTTCCGATAATTGATCAATAAGCTCGCGAATACCTTTTTGTCCTGAACCAGAAACGGCCTGATAGGTGGCCACATTGATGCGCTTAATACCCACGGCATCATAGATAGGTTTTAAAGCCACAAGCATTTGAATGGTTGAACAATTGGGGTTAGCAATGATCCCTCGTTTTTTATACAGCGCGATATCTTCAGGGTTGACCTCAGGAATAATCAGCGGAATGTCATCGTCGTAACGAAAACAAGCGGTATTATCAATGACCACCGCCCCTGCTTTTGCCGCAATTGGTGCGTATTGTTTGGAAACCGCGCCCCCTGCAGAAAAAAGTGCAATATCCACCCCGGTGAAATCAAATTTTGCCAAATCTTCAACTTCAAGCTCATGTCGTCCATAGCTTAATACTTGCCCAACAGATCGTTCACTGGCAAGTAGAACCAGTTCAGCGATAGGAAAACGACGTTCATGTAATACTTGTAACATGGTTTTGCCAATAGCACCTGTGGCCCCAACAATTGCAATTTTTCGTTTTATACTCACCGCTACTCCTTAAAGATCTGCAGCATTTAATAGAAAAACCCCATGTCCACCCCTTTCAAATTCAAGCCAAATAAATGGTAAGTCTGGGTAAGTATCCATCACAGCCAAGTCGCTATTACCAACTTCAACAACGAGTATCCCATGGGGTTTTAAGTGTTTTTTAGCATGTTTTAAAATGTGGTCTACAAGTGCTAAGCCATTATCAGCAGCTTCTAGGGCATGTCTTGGCTCATGATTATATTCGTCAGGTAACCCAAGCATTTCTTGACGGCCCACATAGGGTGGATTACTGACAATTATATCATATTGTTCATTAGCAAGCGCCTTAAAACCATCAGATTCAATTAAGCGTACTTGCTCATCAAGATTTAAGTTTTCAATATTATATTTTGCAACAATCAACGCATCTTTATCAATATCAATGGCATCGACCTGAGCTTCAGGAAACGCTTCGGCAAGAGCTGCTGCAATACATGCACTTCCCGTACATAAATCCAGTATATGTGTCACTTCATCGGGATTCACCCAAGGCAAAAACTGCTGCTCAATCAATTCAGCAATTGGCGAGCGCGGAATTAAGACGCGCTCATCCACATAAAAAGGCAAACCACAAAAATAAGCTTGATTGGTGAGATATGCTGAAGGTATGCGTTTTTCAAAACGCTGGTATAACTGAGATGCAAGGAATAAACGTTCATCTTCAGTTAATTTGACTGCGCAATCACTTTCTGGCCAATCCCAGGGCAAACCCAAAGAACCTAAAATCAAATTCATACATTCATTGGCAATGTCAGCATGCCCATGGCCTAAAAAAATATGTTTGTAATGACTTAAAGAGATCGAGAACCGATAAAAATCAAGGATGGTTTTTAAACCTTTAAGTTGTTGTTGGTAATCTTCTTTGGTTTGAATTGCTGAATAAATTGCATGTGTTTTTAACATTGTTTTTGCTTAGCAAGAATGATTTGTTCATGAATTATAACCAATGGCTGAATTTTATTAAAGATAGACTAAGCAAGTTTAAGCCATAATCTTTATCAACATAAGCAAGCTCACACATATTGCATAAGCTCATTATAGACATCGAAAATATTTAATAACTTGTAGTTCTGTAAAGACTGTGACAGACCTGCATATATGACAAAGGCCGGATTAAACTTATCTGGAGATAGTTGTTGTAAATATTTTAAGCCTTTTAAAAACTCGATGTGAAATGTTTGGGATGATTTAATTTCAATAGGAATATAAGCTTGAACTTGCTTTAATAACAGATCAACCTCATGTTGATGATTATCCCGATAAAAAAACAACTCAGATTGATACCAGGAATTGTAATACATTTTCTTTACTTCCAAGATAGCTAAATTTTCAAATATTGAGCCTCTTAAGGGATGAACCTTCAATTGTTCAACTTGATGAATACCAAGAAGTGCGCACAATAAGCCTGTGTCATAAAAATAAATTTTAGGGGATTTTAATAAGCGCTTACCAATGTTTTCAAAATAGGGTTTGAGTTTAAAAATGACAAAGGAGGCACTTAAAATTGAACACCATTGTTTTATTGTATTGACACTAACGCCGACATCATTCGATATCGATTGATAATCTAAAAGCTGTCCAACGCGACTGGCTAAAATAATCAAAAACTTCTGAAATAGGTTTAAATCTTTTAATTGGATCATCTGCCGCACATCTCTTTCAACATATGTGGCCAAATAGTCTTGATAATACCGCCTCACATCAACCTGCTGATTAAAAAGCTTTGGATAACCACCCATCCACATCAATTGATCAAGCGTATGATTTGAATGAAAAGATTCAAGCTCTTTTAACGCCAAAGGCAAAAGCTTAATAATGGCAGTTCTTCCTGCTAAAGATTGACTAATTGCTTCATGTAAAGCGAGTTGATGACTCCCAGTCAAAATAAATAACCCATTGCTATGATTAGCATCCACATGGGCTTGAATATAAGAAATCAGCGCTGGTAGCCGCTGAATTTCATCAATAATAACACCACTATCAGGGATGCTGGCTAAAAAACCCCGCGGATCAAACTCTATTTTTAAACGTTCATCAGGATATTCCAAATTAACATACAACCTATCCGGATACAGTTTCTTGATAAGCGTAGACTTACCCGATTGTCTTGGACCTAGGATGGTGACAACAGGATACTGTGCCAGAGCCTGTTCAATATTTTTTTCAGCAAGTCTTGGAATATACATGATATAAGGGCATATTGTGCGCATTTTTTTAAGTATAGCAAACAGCGTATATTTGTACAATATTGCAGTTGAATTTCAATATTACACAAATATAACTGAAGAAGCTTCTCCCTAAGAAAAAGCACAACATTCAATTGTCTAAGATACTGTTCTCACCTATAATCGAATTGATACTATTTTTTTGGGGTTTTTATGAAAAAATCAACCTTAGATGATGAAACCTCTTTCTTTCATGAGCAAATGTCTGGCGTTATACCCTTAAAAAAAAGAAAAACAGTTGAGCCTAATCCTATCCAAACCATCAAAACAATATCCAAAACAGTCATTGATGATGATGCGCAGCCTCATCATGATAACTTAGATAAGCGCTTAAATTCACTACAAAAAAAACAGGTCCGTATTCAGGTGAAACCAGGGGTAAGCATCAACTGCGACCCTCAATTTGATCTGAAAATCACGAGCGATAGCATTTTAGAATGGGGGCTAGGCACATTATCCACCAAGCACCAACAAAAACTTCGCCAAGGTGATTTTGCAATTGAAAATCGGATTGATTTACACGGCCAAGATCGCTTCGAAGCACAAGAACGATTAAAACGGTTTATTGATCATGCGAGAAGCCATGGCAAACGTAATCTGCTTGTTATCCATGGTAAAGGAAGTCGACATGGTGAAAAGCCAATTTTAAAACAACATCTTTTTATATGGCTAAAAGATTCTCCATATATCTTGGCGCTACATAGCGCTCATGCCAAACATGGGGGCAGTGGTGCTCTATATGTGCTGTTAAAAAGCACCAAAACAAAATAGCACCATGATTATTTTTTCCGCAGAAAGCTCGATATGCCTTGAAAATATTGCTTAAAAGCTGTAAAATCGATTTAAATCACTCTATACGACCATTATGCAAAATAATATTATTATTATCGGTATTGCAGGCCCTTCTGCATCTGGCAAAAGTTTGTTAGCAAATACAATTGTCAATGAATTGGGATCAGATCAAGTGGTGGTCATTTCCGAAGATGCGTATTACAAAGATAATAGTCACTTAAGCTTGAGTGAGCGTGAAAAAATAAATTATGATCACCCTGATGCCTTTGATCATCAGTTGCTGTGTCAACACTTACGAGATTTGGCAGAAAATAAAAGCATTGAAATCCCTATTTATTCTTACTCGAAACACATTCGTCTTCCTGAAACTAAAACCATCGGCCCACATCGAATCATCATTCTAGAAGGTATTTTATTATTTACCGACTTAGAATTACGCAATCTCATGGATATTCGTATTTTCATGTCGACACCATTAGACATTTGTCTATCGCGCCGCTTAATGCGAGATGTGGTTGAACGACAACGTTCATTTGAATCTGTTTTAAGACAATACGAAACAACAGTTAGACCCATGTTTTTACAATTCATTGAACCATCAAGTCGGTATGCTGATATTATTGTGCCTCGCGGTGGCGAAAATCGGATTGCGATTGACATGATTCAAGCCAAAATGCGTGAATTACTCGGCCTGTCACCAAGCCTTCTATCTTAAGCATTGATGCTTCATTGCTAGCCTTTTGATAACTGGCAAAAACACATAATCATCGATATAATCATGCTAGCTATTATTATAATGCTCGTACTAGATTGGAGATAAACAATGGGTTTTTTGAAAGGTAAAAAAGCATTAATCGTAGGCATGGCGAGTTCTCGCTCTATTGCGTATGGCGTTGCCCAAGCATTCCATAAACAAGGCGCGGAACTCGCATTTGCTTGTCAAAATGAGAAATTAGTTGCACGCGTTACAGATTTGGCAAAAGACTTTAATTCAAGTCTTATTTTTCCTTGTGATGTCGCTCAAGATAATGAAATTGAACGCCTGGCTAAAGATTTAAATAAGCACTGGGATAAAGTAGATATCATTGTTCATGCTGTAGCCTTTGCACCCGCTGATCAAATTTCTGGGGACTTTGTCACCAATGCCAATCGCTTAGGCTTCCAAATTGCTCACGATATCAGTAGCTATAGCTTTATCGCGCTGGCAAAAGCTTTTCTTCCTATGATGGAAGATACCCATGGATCATTACTTACATTATCTTATTATGGCGCTGAAAAAGTTGTACCCAACTACAACATCATGGGACTTGCAAAAGCAAGCCTTGAAGCTTCCGTGCGATACATGGCCCAAAGCCTAGGAGCAAAAGGCATACGCGTCAATGCAATATCTGCAGGCCCCATCAAAACTTTGGCTGCGGCAGGCATTAAAGATTTTCGTAAAATGCTTCAATCATATGCCCAGTCAACACCTCTACAGCGCAATATTAGTATTGAAGAAGTTGGTAATTCCGCAGCATTCCTCTGCTCAGATTTAGCATCAGCCATTACCGGAGAAATCTTACATGTTGATGCGGGTTTTCATGCAGTAGCTTTACAAACAGAATCACTATCATGATGCATAACTTACCTCCCAGCCCTTGGAGGTAAGTGCCCGCCCATTTAGCTCACTACGCGATTATAACGCATTCAATCAAAATCATTTCCATGTCATATTGAACCTTGAGATAACGCACGATATTTTTTCAGATAAGTTTTTAAAAGTTACCAGATCTTCAAAAAAAAATATAAATATTAAAAAAAACGATCAATAAGATTCTATAATAAACATATGTGGGTTGGCTTGAAGGACTTACAATGAAAGAAAAACTTGAAAAGGCTTTCGCTGAAGCCTGGAGTAACTATCATAGTCATCAGAGTGGATATAAACCAGGATTCTTTACACAATGGCGTCACAGATCTACATCTAGAAAAAAAGAACAGCTTAAGACTGATTTTGAAATCGCATTAGCCAACGCTGATACAGATACAGCACATATGGAGAAACTACTAGCAGCACGACTAAGAAATGGTAGCTTCAATAATGGTAGTTTCAATAATATATTAATAAATGCCTTGCAAAAAAATGGTATTAAGGAAATTGATGGCCAAGATCTTAACGATTATCGGCCTCCTGAAAAGCGCATTGTAAAAGAACAAGAAAATATCCAGTTATATCGATTTGACTCAAGAACGCTAGAACAAATACAGGCTGATGGAGGTTTCAAACCACAGCAACATAGTATCTTTTATGATGATATTCTTAATTTAAAAAATGGTAGTGTTGGAGTTTCATTTACAACAGATAAACAAGTCGCTGTTGCTTACATGCTTAAACGCGTAAAAAAAGGGCTAACTGATGGCGCTTTGTATACTGTTAAATTGAGCGCAGAAGAAGCAGCAATGGCCTTTTCTTTGTCCAAAGAGCAAAAGCAAGAGGAGATAGTGACCTGTGGCTTCACTTAAAAAAAGGAACAGTTCCAGTGACAGAAGACAATGGAGAAAAAAGTAGACGTTCAAAAGGCGAAGTAAATATTGTTCCAACACTCGGAGCGATTGCTGTTAGCGATAAGAGCATTATTGCAGTGGAGCCAACTAAAGAGTATTTACATGCACATCCAAAGCTTCACCTAAAATCTAGCAATGGTAGCAAAAGCAGTTCCGATCATTTCAGGAAGAAACTAGCAGATGGTAAGCTTAATCCCCAACCAAGCTCATTATCAAAGGCACAAAAAGAGGATGATAATGAAGATAAAAAAAACCCGCCTTCTGCGACACGATAAAAGTATCAAATATTCTAAAGTAACAAAGTGTAATTGGAGCAGCGTAAAAATACGCCCCCCTCACTTCATGCAGAAAAAAGGACCCAGAAACGCATAATTAGCTCTAAAAGGATTAATGTCGCGTAATTTTTGCTTTGTCCATGATATGATGAACATATAAATCATAATCCATCATGCCATAATTGGCTTCAATTTGTTGCGTAATGCTGGCAATTTGTTCGGGGTCAAGTAAGCTAATATCGCCAGGATGCACTTGCTTTAGTTCAACGACCACATAATCACCACCAACTAAAGTTCTACCTGAACGACTGCCAATGGCAGGGAGCGAAAAGGCAAGTTCATTGACACCTGCTGGCACATCAGCTGCATCTCTTGACGCATTCCCGACACTTTTCCAGGATAAATTCGATGTCGCAGCTAGTTCTTGTTGATGCCGCTCAGGATACTGACGATACGCTAACAACATCTCACCCATTTGACGCGCTTCAGCTTCAGCCTGTTTTTTTGCGAGTTTTTTTGCGATCAAGATTTTCACATCAACCAATGCCTGTCTGGAGGCGGGGACATGTTGATTTAAGCGTAAAACAACAATGTTATCATGATCTAATTGCACCGGCTCACTATTATTATGATACTTAATAACATCCTGGGAAAATGCTGCTTTCAAAATTAATTTATTTTGAGTAAACGCATCTTGGCCACCACGGCGTGAAAATAACGGCGACTCTTTAATCTCAAGATTTAATTTTTTGGCAATTTTATCGAGTGATTCTGGATTTTGAAAACCCAGCTCAGATAGCTTATCCATGTTTTGTGAGAAAATAATTTGGGCTTTTTCATTGAGCAATTGTTCCTTGATGACACTAGCCACATCTTCAAACGTTTTAAATCGTGAGGCTTGGTAGGCATTGCATTTAAATAGCTCATATCCTTTAGCAGTTCGAACTGGCTCAGTCACCATGCCTGTTTTATTAATATTCACTAAATGCGTATCAAGGTTGGTTTGACCGGCAAAGATGGTCGGTAATGCTGAGGTTGATAAAGAAAACCCATCTTGATTAAACTCACCCTTGGTGACTTTAGAGGCAAATTTCTTGAATTCAGTCGGATCTTGTTGAAATCGGCTAGCAAGCTTTTGAGCAAACTTTAATGCTCGCGCTTGTTCTTCCTGAGTTGATTGATCTGAAAAACCAATGACAATATTTTCCAAATCCCATTGGGCAGGTAGCATGAATTGGGTTTGATGATCGTTATAATACTGGCGCATTTCTTTATCATCTAAATGAATATGTTCCTTAATTGCAGGAAGTGATAATTGAATATATTTAACACTTAACATTTCAGGACTTAAGAACACATCTTGATGCTTGTTATAAAAACTTTGAATTTCAGCTTCCTTGACATCTACCTTATCAACGAATTTTAACGCTGGTATTTGGGTATAAGCATAGTCACGCTTTTGCATATACAGTTTGACATACTGTTCAATTTCATGTGGGAGAGCAAAGGCTGTACCAATGAAGGCAAAACGTTGCTGATTTAATACCATGCCCTGTTCAACTTCATGCTGAAAAGATTCTGGGGTAAAGAATGCACCGTTAAGTGCTTGAGCATATTTCATCGAAGAAAATTGTCCATCCGCTTGAAATTGCGGAATTGAAAATATGGCTGAATTTGCTTGTGCAGTGGTCACCGCAAAACCATTAATTTTTGCAGACTGCATGCTAATGCTATTGAGAATCAAATCATTTAGCACTTGTGCCTTTAATTGATTTTCACGCATATTGCTCCATTGCATTGGATTTTTAAGCTGACTAAGGCGTCTGAATTGCATATCAAAATCTTGTTTAAAAATAGGCTGGCCATCAACCTCAGCCACCAAAAGCCCATCTCGCTTAGATTGGGTATAATATTCTATACCAAACATCGCAAAAGTAATGGCCACGAGTAAGATGATAACCCAAGCAATCAATCCTTGTATTTTTTCATTAAGTTTTTGCAGCATAATTAAATTCCAATACCAAAAAATATTTATAGCAATTAAACAGTTATATTGAGATGTATCATAACAAGATTATGATTGAGAAACCAGATAATTAGATAAGAAAAAAGCGCCTCTAGGACGCTTTTGATATTGGCGGAGTGGACGGGGCTCGAACCCGCGACCCCCGGCGTGACAGGCCGGTATTCTGACCAACTGAACTACCACTCCTAAATGGTGGGTGCTGAGGGGATCGAACCCCCGACCCTCGCCTTGTAAGGGCGATGCTCTACCAGCTGAGCTAAGCACCCGATCTTAACGATCGCATTATTTTTCGTTTTGAACTGCTTCTTTCAAATTCTTACCAACTTTAAAGTTAGCAACTCGAGCAGCTTTAATTTTTATCTCTTCGCCTGTCTGAGGATTTCTACCAGAGTAAGCTGAACGTAATCTTGTTTTAAAGGCACCAAATCCTGGTAACACAACTTCGTCTCCATCTTTCAAAGCCTGGGTTACAGTTGTTAAAAACGCTTCTAAAACACGCCCTGCAGCTGCTTGTGTTGTACCAGCATCTTCTGCTATTGCTTTTACTAATTCACTCTTTTTCATTATTTCCCCTTGCTGTTAAGTCTTCCAACTGACAATTGGATTAAACCAAAATGCTATTGCCTCGTCAAGGTAATTTACATCTTTTACGGCGACTTCTCCCTAACAGCGAGGCAAATAGTATCCTTTTTTTTACTGCTTGTAAATGGCTTTTTTTATTTTTTTTAAAAAAAACCTAAACTTTTTCTGCTACAGTTTGTTTCTGAAGCAAAATGTCTTTCTGAAGCGCTAATCTAAGCACTTCTTCAATGTTACTGACACAATGTATCTTCAATTTCTTGAGGATATTATCGGGAATTTCAACCAAATCTTTTTTATTATCCATCGGAATAATGACTTGGCTAATACCCCCTCGATGCGCTGCTAGGAGTTTTTCTTTCAATCCCCCAATCGGCAAAACTTGACCTCTTAGGGTTATTTCTCCAGTCATGGCCACATCTGCCTTCACTGGAACTTGTGTAATAACAGATGCTAATGCGGTACACATACCAATCCCCGCACTTGGCCCGTCTTTCGGTGTTGCCCCCTCTGGCACATGAATATGGAACTCATGTGTTTCGTAAAAATCGCTCGCAAGACCGTATTGTTTTGCACGACTTCGAATCACCGTCATCGCTGCATGAATCGATTCCTGCATGACCTCGCCCAATTGACCAGTATGCACCACTTTACCTTTACCGGGCATCATGGCCGCTTCAATTGTTAAAAGCTCGCCACCAACTTGCGTCCAAGCAAGTCCAGTCACCTGGCCTACCTGATCAATTTGTTTTGCAATCCCGTAGAGGTATTTTTGAACGCCTAAATACTTCTCAACAGACTGGCGTGCAACGTTCACTTTCTTGAGATTTTTCCTCGTTAATATTTTTTTTACCACTTTTCGGCATATACTTGCAACATCTCTTTCTAAATTTCTGACACCTGCTTCACGAGTATAATGCCTAATAATCTCAAAAATAGCCTGATCGCTTATATTTAACTCAGATGATTTTAAGCCATTCATTAATAATTGCTTAGGGACTAAGTAATTTTTTGCAATATTTAGTTTTTCATCATCGGTATAACCGGGCAAACGAATCACCTCCATTCGATCAAGCAATGGCGCAGGTATTTCTAAAGAATTCGCTGTTGCGATAAACATGACTTCACTCAAGTCATAATTCACCTCAAGGTAATGATCATTAAACGTATGGTTTTGTTCTGGATCGAGAACTTCTAATAAAGCCGATGCCGGATCTCCTCTAAAATCCATTGCCATTTTATCAACCTCATCTAGCATGATGAGTGGATTCTTCACACCTGCTTGACAGAGCTTTTGAATGATTTTTCCAGGCATTGAACCGATATAAGTACGGCGATGGCCACGAATTTCAGCTTCATCTCTGACGCCGCCTAAAGCGATACGTATAAACGTACGACCGGTAGCATTGGCAATCGATTGACCTAGAGAGGTCTTGCCTACTCCAGGGGGACCAACCAAGCAAATAATTGGTCCCTTTAGGGTTTTCACCCTTTGCTGAACCGCAAGGTATTCGATAATGCGTTCTTTTACTTTTTCTAGTCCATAGTGATCATGATCTAACACCACTTCAGCTTTTTGTAGATTAAATTCTACTTTATTTCGTTTTTTCCAAGGAACGGTAATCATCCAATCTAGGTAATTGCGAATGACTGTAGCCTCAGCAGACATTGCTGGCATCATCTTCAGTTTATTGAGTTCACTTAAGGCTTTTTCTTTCGCCTCTTTTGGCATACCAGCTTTATCAATTGATCGTTCTAACTGATCAAGATCACTGCCCTCTTCGCCGATTTCACCAAGTTCCTTCTGAATCGCTTTAATTTGCTCATTTAAGTAATATTCACGCTGACTTTTTTCCATTTGACGCTTGACACGATTGCGAACCCTTTTTTCAACTTGGAGGAGATCGATTTCTGTTTCAATGGACGTCATTAAGCGCTCTAGACGATGTCCTACATCCAATGTTTCAAGAACGTCTTGTTTCTCGTCTAGTTTAATCGTTAAATGGGCAGCGATGGTATCAACCAAACGATTAGGATCATCTATTGCTGAAATCGATGCCATTACCTCTGGTGGAATTTTTTTATTAAGTTTAATGTACTGCTCAAATTGAGAAATGAGTGAGCGTACTAATATTTCCAATTCACGTTCAGAGTGCGCCTCAGAATATTCTTTGAGTACTTGTAAATCAGCAAGCAAATAACCGTCCTTGTGCTCACTAAATTTTTTAACCTTCGCGCGTTGCTCCCCTTCAACCAATACTTTGACCGTACCATCAGGTAATTTCAGTAATTGTAATAGGTTTGATACTGTGCCTACAGTAAATAAATCTTTACCGCTAGGGTCATCATTACCTGACTGTCGTTGGGTGAGCAGGAATATTTTCTTATTTTCAAGCATCGCCGCTTCAAGCGCTTTTACTGATTTAGGTCGCCCAACAAACAATGGTATCACCATATGAGGATAAACAACCACATCGCGTAACGGCAGAATAGGGAGCTCGAGAACCATCGTTTCTTCAGCTGTCAATTTATTACTCCTTTTTATTCTCTTGCACTATTGACTTGCAATGCATCTTTTTGCGCATGGTAAATCAAGATTGGTTCGCCCTGTTTCGTAACCACATTCTCCTCAACCACTACTTTTTCTAAATCCACCAAGGATGGCAATTCATACATGGTTTCTAATAGAATATCTTCTAATATACTTCTTAAGCCCCTTGCACCAATTTTTCGTTTAAGGGCCTTTCTCGCAATTGCATGAAGCGCTTCATTTTTAATGTCAAGCTCAACACCTTCCATATGAAACAAGGCTTTAAACTGTTTCACAAGGGCATTTTTTGGCTTGGTTAATATATCAATTAAAGCAGGTTCATCAAGCTCATGTAAAGTGGTAACCACTGGAAGCCGGCCTACAAATTCAGGGATTAAACCAAATTTAACTAAATCATCAGCTTCTAGACGTGATAAAACTTTTTCAATATCTTTGACATCACGTTTATTTTTAAGTTCTGCGCCAAATCCAATGCCAGTCTTTTCTGAACGTTCATTAATAATTCGTTCAATGCCAGCAAATGCACCTCCACATATAAACAAAATATTCGTGGTATCAATTTGTATATATTCTTGTTGAGGATGCTTACGTCCACCTTGTGGCGGAACAGCAGCAATAGTACCTTCAATCAGCTTTAATAAAGCTTGTTGAACACCTTCACCTGATACATCTCGTGTAATAGATGGGTTTTCTGATTTTCGCGAAATTTTATCGATTTCATCGATATAGATAATACCTTGTTGTGCTTTTTCAACATCAAAATCACATTTTTGCAAAAGCTTATGTAATATGTTTTCAACATCTTCACCTACATAACCAGCTTCGGTAAGGGTTGTCGCATCAGCGATTGCAAAAGGCACGTCTAATTGTCGTGCTAAAGTTTGAGCGAGCAGGGTTTTACCACTTCCAGTAGGTCCAATAAGGAGAATATTACTTTTTCCTAATTCAACACCATCGTGAGTAGGCTGACGAAGTCGTTTGTAATGATTATAAACCGCTACAGCTAAAACTTTCTTTGCATGAAACTGACCAATGACATATTCATCTAAAAATGCAGAAATTTCTCTTGGTGTTGGTAACTTGTCTTTTGATGCAGCAGAGTCAACTTGGTCTTCTTTAAACTCTTCATGTAATATATCGTTACATAAAGACACACATTCATCACATACAAATACAGATGGGCCGGCAATTAACTTTTTAACCTCGTGTTGGCTTTTACCACAAAAGGAACAATATAGGGTATCTTTTTTATCCCCACCAGACTTTGACATACTTAATCCTCTTTAATCTTTTATTTATCACAACCACATTAAAACATGTGTTTTAATCTATATTGGGTCAAAATTCTATAATTCAAGCGCATATTTATTCTTTTTATACTGTTTTACTCGTTAAAAACAGGCTCCTGACAATCAGCTTAACTGAAAATCGCCAAAATGCAATGAGAAAACGGAGGAAGAATGATTTTTTTAACTCAAAAAAAAGGCTCCAAAAGGAGCCTTTTTAATTAATATTCGCTTGGAACTTTTAGACTATCTCGATGATACAGAACATCATCAATTAATCCATAGTCACGTGCTTGTTCAGCACTCATGAAATTATCTCGATCAGTATCGCGCATAATTTCATCCGTTGACTTTTTGGTATGTTTTGCCATGATATGATTCAATTTTTCACGAATCAATAAAGTTTCACGTGCATGAATTTCAATATCAGAAGCTTGGCCTCTAAAACCACCTAGAGGTTGGTGTATCATGACTCGAGAGTTAGGTAAACAATATCGTTTTCCCTCTGCACCCGCACAAAGAAGCAATGCGGCAGCACTTGCAGCTTGACCAGTACACAAGGTACTGACATCCGGTTTAATAAACTGCATGGTGTCATATATGGCAAGACCTGCAGTAACAACACCACCAGGAGAATTGATATATAAAAATATATCTTTTTCTGGATTTTCAGATTCTAAAAACAACATTTGAGCTACGATCAAATTGGCCATATGATCTTCTACAGGCCCAAGGAGAAAAATGATTCTCTCCTTTAACAAACGCGAATAAATATCATAAGCACGCTCGCCTCTAGCTGTTTGCTCAACGACCATTGGTACAAGACCGCTGGCTAATTGAATAGAACTCATTCAGCATCTCCATTATTGTTTTGCTTTTCCAGATACTCCATGGTTTCACGATAATTCATTTTTTTCAAGGATGGTTTCGCTTGTAACAGAATTTTTTCCATTACAGCTTCTTCCATCAACAAGCTTTCTAATGAATTCAAGCGATTTTTATCTTTAATATACCACTCTTTAGCCTCTGTTGGGTTTTCATAAGCACCAACTGTTTCTTCCAATAAGGCATCGAATTTTGCAGGTTCAACTTTAAGATCATGTTGTTTAACAACTTCAAAATAAAGTAAACTCAAATGAACACGACGTTGCGCCTTTTCTAAAAATAGCTCCCGTGGAAAATCGGGGATCGTTTCATTATCACGGTGCTCTGGTCCATAAATTTGATGATAGAGTTCGTGTTGAAGCTCGGCAATTTCACGGTTGATCAGTCCATTAGGCAAACTGATTGGATTGGCTTCGATGAGTTTTTCAAACACTGTATTTCTATTGATCTGACTAACGTGTTTTTTCAATTCACGTTTCATGTTTTGTTCGATGTCTTTTTGTAAACCTTCCAGACCACCTTCAACGCCAAATTTCTGTGCAAATTCATCATTTAATTCTGCCAGTTCAGCTGCTTCAACGGCATGAACTTTGATATCAAATTTTGCAGTCTTACCAGCTAATTCAGCTTGGCCATAATCATCTGGGAATTTGACATTAATGCTAAATTCTTGACCTTTAGAACGCTCTAATAAACCATTTTCAAAGTCAGGCAGCATTTTCTTTTCGCCAAGAACGAATTTGAAATTAGTAGCTTCGCCACCTTGAAAGGCTTGGTCATCAACATAACCTTTAAAATCGATGGTGACTTGATCATCTATTTTGGAGGCACGCTCAACTTCAGTCCATATTTTATGCTGCTGTAACAGCTTCGCTAACATCTCTTGGACATCAGATGCATCTACGCTTGACTCAACAAGTTCAATATCTACACCGTCTAAATCTTTCACACTAACTTCAGGAATAATTTCAACATGCGCTTCAAAGCAAAAATCACCTTTGTCTAGACCAGACTTAATGTCAATTTTAGGATAATCGGCTAATTTCAATTCTTGCTTTTCAATTTCTTTTTCAAGTTCTGCTTGCATGAATTCTCGTACAACTTCTTCACGAACCTTGCCTGAAAAACGTTGACGAACCATGGTCATAGGTACTTTACCCTGACGGAAACCTTGTATTTGTACTTTAGGAGCAAGACTTTTTAAACGAACATCAACTTCATCCTGAATGGTATTTTCGGGTAGTGATATGGTTAACTTGCGCTCTAATTCAGATAAAGTCTCTAATGAAACTACCATCGCGTTCACCTCGTAAACCTGTTAAGTAATGGTACGAAAGGAGAGACTCGAACTCTCACAGGTTGCCCTACTGGAACCTAAATCCAGCGCGTCTACCAATTCCGCCACTTTCGCATTTTAGCTGCAATAAATCATGAGACAGCAAAGCTTTCGGCATTTCCCTTAATGGGTTTAAGCATCTAACACAGTAGCCAATAAGAGGGCTAGTTATGCGAAGCTATGAGTTTATGCCAAACTCTAAATTCATTAAAATCAAACTTGCTAGCTTGATTGACTGATAGTTAAACTATCGAATATTTAAAAATCAAAGCCTTACTAAAGAAAATCAACAAACAACTGGGGTGAATGATGGGACTCGAACCCACGACAACCGGGATCACAACCCGGGGCTCTACCAACTGAGCTACATCCACCATTGTATATTATCAATTAAGGCTGGTACGCCTGGCAGGATTCGAACCTGCTACCCTCGGCTTAGAAGGCCGATGCTCTATCCAGATGAGCTACAGGCGCAAAATGGTCGGGGTGGAGAGATTCGAACTCCCGACATCCTGCTCCCAAAGCAGGCGCGCTACCAGACTGCGCTACACCCCGTTACACCCATCGCAAGGACAGAAGCTGAATGATACAACTGCTATTTCTTTTGGTCAATACCTGTTTTTCTTTTTTTTTAAAAAAATAACTTGCTCAATTATTTTAACCCTGCCAAATACTTTAGTCTATGAACAGATGTCATGTCTGTCTACTTTTGTTATGCTATTGATAATTCAAAAAATAATTCCATATCATGACCCAAATTCTTGTGATTTTTGATCAAGCCGATTATCTTCACGCCCACACCCCCCCCTATATGCTCAATCCAGCTCAAGCACAGGATTATGCGTTTAGTGTCGAGTTTCTAAAAAGCTATGCTGGACGACAAGGGACATTCAATAGTTATCGCCGTGAAGTGGAACGTTTTTTGCAATGGTTATGGTGGAGCCAAAACAAAGTACTTCATGATCTTAAGCGCCAAGATCTCGAACTATACATTAAATTTTGTCAAAATCCGCCTCGAGAGTGGATAGGTCCCCATAAGGTTTCGCGCTTTGTTGATGATGGACAAACGCGCTCTCCTAATCCCTTATGGCGACCATTTATAGCAAAACAAAACCTATCCCAAGGCGCTATTCAAGAAGTTTTTGCAATTTTGAGCACTTACTTTAACTACCTGATTTCGGATGAATATATTCATATCAATCCGGTGGCATTGATGCGTCAAAAAAGTAAATTTATCCAAAAACAACAACAACATCACCCCATTCGACGTCTAAGTCTTATTCAATGGGAAACAGTACTTGAAATCGTTGAGATCTTAGCTAAAAAGCAACCCGAGAAATTTGAACGAAGTCGCTTTATCCTCCATGCCATGTATGGTATGTATTTACGTATCTCAGAACTTTGTGCCTCCACTCGATTTATCCCTACAATGAATGATTTTTCCAAAGATCATTATGGTAATTGGTGGTTCACTACCGTGGGTAAGGGTAATAAACGCCGCCAAATTGCAGTTAGTGAAATGGTCTTAGAAAGCTTAAAACGTTGGCGTCTATTTCTGGGTTTAAGCCCACTCCCATCCCCTGGAGAAAACCAAGTACTTATTCCTAAGCTCAAGGGCTATGGTCCCATTTCAGACACTGTAACAATTCGTAGACTTATTCAAAAATGTTTTGATATAGCAGCTGAAAAACTCACCCAGGATGGCCTGCATGAAGAAGCCGAACACTTAAAATCTGCAACTGTTCACTGGCTTCGACATACCAGTATTTCTGAAGATGTTAAAATTCGTCCCCGTGAACATGTCAGAGATGATGCCGGACATGCCTCAAGTGCAACGACGGATAGGTATATAGATGTTGAGCTTACTGCGCGTCATCAAACAGCAAGAAAAAAGAAAATTTTGCCATGTGACTAATAAAAGATGAATTTGCGCCCCGAGAATGTTATATTTGCGACATTGAAAATTAATCTGTAATTAACATGGAAAAAAATTATTCTCCTGAACAAATCGAGCCAAAATGGGCTGAGCTTTGGGAACATCAATATAAATTTGGGCCTAAAGGTAATGGTGAACCTTTTTGTGTCATGCTACCACCTCCAAATGTGACCGGCACATTACATATGGGCCATGGCTTCCAGCATACTTTGATTGATATCACGACACGCTACCAACGGATGAATGGCAAACAAACACTGTGGCAACCTGGCACAGATCATGCAGGGATTGCCACGCAACTTATTGTTGAAACCCAATTAGAACAACAAGGCATTCACAAGAAAGACTTAAGTCGTGAAGCATTTCTTGACCATGTTTGGAAATGGAAAGAACAATCCGGCGGAACTATTACCAAACAAATGCGACGACTTGGCACAAGTGTCGATTGGACCAGAGAGCGCTTTACCTTGGATGAAGGTTTATCGGCTGCTGTGCAACGAGTCTTTATTGAACTCTTTGAAGAGGGTCTCATTTATCGGGGAAATCGCTTGGTAAACTGGGATCCAAAATTAGGCACTGCTGTATCTGATCTTGAAGTTTTGTCTCAAGAAGAAGACGGCTTCATGTGGCATATTCGTTACCCAATTGTTGGCCAAAAAGATTATCTTACCGTTGCCACCACCCGCCCTGAAACTCTATTAGGAGACAGCGCAGTAGCCGTTCATCCTGACGATACACGCTATCAACACCTGATTGGCCAAGAACTAGAATTACCCTTTTGCGATCGTCGTATACCGGTTATTGCCGATTCTCAGGTCGATATGGAATTTGGCAGTGGTTGTGTGAAAATTACCCCAGCTCATGACTTCAATGATTATGAAATGGGCAAACGTCACCAATTGCCCATGATTAATATATTAACTAAAAACGCAAACATCAATAAACATGCGCCAGTAAAATATCAAGGCATGGATAGATTTAAAGCGCGTGAACAAATTATTAAGGATCTTGAGTCTCAAGGGCTAGTCGAAAAAATTGTCCCTCATAAACTCTTTGTGCCTCGGGGTGAAAAATCGAACACCATTATTGAGCCATTATTAACTGATCAGTGGTATGTTAAAACTGGCCCGCTAGCGAAACCAGCAATCGAGGCTGTTAAAAATGGTCGTATCGAATTCGTGCCTGAAAACTGGTCTAAAACCTATTTTCACTGGATGGAAAACATCCAAGATTGGTGCATTAGTCGTCAATTATGGTGGGGACATCGTATTCCTGCCTGGTATGATACTTTAGGGCATATTTATGTAGGTATCAATGAAGAAGATGTGCGCCTTAAATACAAGCTAGATGCCCACGTGATTTTAAAACAAGATGAAGATGTCTTAGATACGTGGTTCTCTTCCGCTCTATGGTCATTTTCAACACTGGGATGGCCAGAACAAACTCAAGAACTTAAAACATTCTATCCAACTTCTGTCTTATTTACTGGTTTTGATATCATCTTTTTCTGGGTTGCCAGAATGATCATGTTTGGCCTTAAATTTGCTGGCAATATTCCTTTCAAGAAAATAGTGATTACTGGTTTGGTTTGCGACCATGAAGGCAAAAAAATGTCAAAATCTAAAGGAAATGTGCTAGATCCTTTAGATATTATCAATGGCATCAGCCTTGAAGCTTTGTTAGAAAAAAGAACCAATCATCTCATGATCAATTCTAATAAACAATTGATTGCTAAAGCTACCGAAAAACAATTTCCAATGGGCATCACAGCCTTTGGCGCAGATGCCTTACGTTTTACTTTCTGCGCGCTGGCGTCACAATCACGTACCATTAAATTTGATATGTCACGAGTTGAAGGTTATCATTTCTTCTGTAATAAATTATGGAATGCCACTCGCTTTGTGATGCAAAATACTGAATCTCATATCCAAGATTTAGAGGATGGCGCTTTCCAATATGGTCTTTCTGAACGTTGGATTTTGGCTAAATTACAGGATGTGATTCAACAGGCTCGACAACATACTGAACATTATCGCTTTGATTTACTGGCACAAGTATTATTTGATTTTGTTTGGCACCACTACTGTGACTGGTATCTAGAATTGGCAAAAACAACACTTTACGATGAAGCTGGATTAGCTGCTAGCAAAAGAGGTACACGCAAAACCCTGGTGCATATCCTCGACCAAATTCTCAAATTACTTCATCCCATCATGCCGTTCATCACTGAAGAAATTTGGCACAAAGTATCTAAACTCAATGGCGATATTTTTGCAGCAGATTGCTTGATGTGGAGCAAATATCCTGAAATTAAATCAGAGTATATTGATACTCAGGCGATGCAAGAGATGGAGTGGTTACAAAATATCATTCAATCAATTCGTACCATCCGCAGTGAAATGGGCGTTAATCCTGGTAAAAAAATTCCTTTGTTGATTAAAGTACCAGCCCAACACAGCTTTAGTGAAATACAACAATATCAGCCTATTTTAATGAATATGGCAAAACTGCTTTCTATTCAATCAATACCAAAACAGCAAACGGTTGGCATGAGCGCCTCAGCTGTAGTGGATGGATGGGAACTCTTTATTCCAATGAGTGGTTTGATAGATAAAGATGCTGAGCTTGCACGTCTTGACAAAGAAATGAAAAAAATTCAAACCGACATTGACCTTGCTGAAAAAAAACTTTCCTTAGCTGCTTTTGTCGATAAAGCCCCGGCTGATGTGGTTATCAAAGAGCAAGATAAGCTCAAAGAAGCACAAGCCCTCTTACAAAAAAGAATTGAGCATCGTCAAATGATTGAATCACTCTAAACCAAGGCAGTCCTAGACTGCCTTTTGTTTTTTGATTATCATGCTAATGCATGTTTTTAAAATACGCTTTCCAAGGACTTTTTTTCATGATGAATTCTCCCATTTTTTGCAATCGAACTTTAAATCTTAAAAAGATTAAAATGATTGGTCTTGATATGGACCACACTTTAGTTCGCTACCATACTGAAAATTTTGAAAAACTTGTCTTTGAATTTAGTATTGATAATTTAATCACACGCCTTGCTTATCCTGAGCTTATTAAAACGCTAAGTTTTAGCTTCCAAGATGCCATTCGTGGTCTCGTTATTGATAGCCAAAATGGTAATATCTTAAAATTAAGTCGTTTTGGCCTAATAAAAAAATGCCACCATGGCACCCATCTGATGGATCATAAAGAGCAAACCAAATTTTATCGCTCCACTTATGTTGATTTAAACAATGAAAATTATATGGCGGTAGACACTGCATTTTCTATTGCATTTTGCGTTTTATATGGTCAATTGATTGATCTTAAAGACAAACACCCCGATCTATTTCCAAATTATCACCAAATAGCAATCGATACCATTGATGCGGTTGACTATATTCATGGCAAAACAGACATGAAAAATTATATTCTTAAACATCATCAGGACTACATTAAAATCTGTCCTGAAATTGTCGAAGGCATAGAGCGATTCATGCATTATGGCAAACAGTTTTTTATTTTAACCAATTCAGATTACTACTATACTAAAAAACTATTAAATATCACCCTTGAACCCTTCCTTAAAAAAGGACAAAAAATAACGGATATTTTTCCTTATATCATTACACTTGCTAATAAACCTCGTTTTTTTTATGACAATCCAAGATTTTTATCCGTCAATCCAGATACAGGATTAATGTCTAATCTCACTGACAAAGTTGTCCCCGGCATTTATCAAGGCGGCAATGCTAAAAAGTTAACTCGCGACTTAAATTTACAAGATGATGAAATTTTATATATAGGCGACCATATTTATGGTGATATTGTTCGCTTGAAAAAAGATTGTAACTGGAGAACAGCTCTAGTCGTTGATGAATTGGGTGATGAAATCAAACATCAAGAAGCTGCCCATCCACTGGAAATAGAAATCATTGAGCTGATGAAAATCAAAGAACATCTTGAGAATGAATATGCCTGGAAAATCACCCGAGAATTAGCGCCTCAAAATGAGGATAGCACCCAAGATGAACTTTTACAAATTCAAAATAAACTTCAAGAAATTGATAAAAAATTAAGTCATCTCATTATTGAACAAGATAAATTTTTTAATAAAAAATGGGGCAAAATTTTTCGTGCAGGTGCTGAAGAAACCTTTTTCGCATATCAAGCGGAACGCTATGCCTGTATTTATATGGAAAAACTCCAAGATTTACTAAACTCTCCCCCTATCTCCTATTTCAGAGCCTATAGACGAACACTAGGGCATGATATCAAGATGAATTAAGCCTTGAAATCTGGGCGGAGTGGTTTAAATATTTGACATTAAGCCTAATATTCAGTATAAGCTTAGCATTAAACTGTTTTAATTTTTCTCAATGAATTTAAAATCCTTCAACGATACTTGGTCGATCGCCAAACGCTATTTTATAGCATCTGAACATAAAATTACGGCACTTGCTTATTTTTTTGCTGTCATTGCCATGATTATATTAATGGTCGGGTTTAATTATGCGCTATCGTTAAGTTTAGCTGCTTTTTGGGCATCACTTACAACCTTAAATATTCATGTATTCTGTTCAAGTTTACTGGTCACCTCAGCCTATATGTTTATCAATAGTATTTTATCCGTATCACGGAGCTCTCTCACTGAAAAGCTCATCACCAAATGGCGATCGTTTTTAACCTTAGATTTAACCAATCAATATTTAAATCCTGAACAAAAGGCTTATTTATTTTTTTCACGGGATCGGGATTCAGAAATGCATAATGTTGGGCAAAATATACAAGTTGATGCCCATAAATTTACAGAAAAAACCCTGAATCTTGTCTTCGACTTTTTTGGTTCAGTTTTAAGCATATTCACTTTCATGTATAGTCTTTGGCATGTCGGTGGTAATTTATCGCTAATATTTCTTGGTGTTCATTTATTCATACCAGGCTACCTTGTTATCGCTTCATTGTTACTGGGATTGCTGGCTAATTTCATCGCCTATCAAATTGGCAAACGACTTAGTACCCTAATCAATAGTCGACTTATCGAAGAAGCCAAGTTTAGAACCGAAATTGAAAAAATCCATGAGAGTGCTGAATGTATTGCTCAAGCGAAATCAAGTAAATATCATCAAACTATACTATCCAGCGTATTTGCTAATGCCCAAACATACTCATTTTCCACGTTGTATGAAAAAATTAAGTTAAATGGCTTTCAATCTTTCTTTGCTGGTTTTTCTAAATTATTCCCGTATTTATTAGCTAGCCCATTGTATTTTTCAGGAAAACTGAGCATTGGCGCCTTAAATCAAGCGGCATATGCTTTCACCGAACTCTCTCGCTCCATGGCGTGGTTCCAAACTGCGGTTAAGGATATTGCCGAATTAACTGCGACATCTGCAAGATTAAAAAAATTATACGATCACTTAGATGATATGCCCCAACAAAGTATCATTCATAAACAAGCTAAAAATCAAATCGATTTTAATTTAGCGCTAGTGTCAAAACCAAACGGCGAAGTGCTATTTAGAAATCTAAAATTACAATTAAAAGCTCATGAAAATGTACTCATTCAAGGCCCTTCTGGACTAGGTAAAAGCTCCATCTTTAAGTGTTTAGCTGAGAATTGGCCTTATGCTGATGGTGAGATTTTGATCCCGGAGGATAAATCACTAATGTTTTTACCACAAAAACCTTTTATTCCCGCTGACGATTTTAAAACAGTGTTGAGCTACCCCGATGCACCCTCTACTCATCCCTATGAAAGCTATCTCAAGGTGTTGCATGATGTTGGTTTAGATTCATTTATTCCATCTTTAAATACCAAAGGAGAATGGGCAAGCTCTCTATCAGGAGGGCAACAACAACGCGTACTATTTGCACGCGCATTGCTCAAAAAACCAGATTGGCTGTTTATGGATGAATCGAGTTCTTCTCTAGACGAAGCAAGTGAAGCACAATTATATCAGACCCTAAGACAAACACTGCTTGACACGACAATTGTGAGCATTGCCCATAAAGATACCGTCGCTAAGTTTCATGATGCAATTATTCAGTTATTAATTAACGCACACACGAATGAAGTAGAAGAAAAGGCCCTCAGACAGCCAGCTGCATAAAGCCCTAGTAAGCATGTATCGTTATTGCTAAAATATTTTTTTTTCAATTTGAGAGTGAGTGAACTGGTGCAAGCAACCCATACCCCAATGATGCAACAATATCTAAATATAAAAGCCCAGTATCCGCATCTATTGTTGCTCTATCGTATGGGTGATTTCTATGAACTTTTTCATGATGACGCCCAAAAGGCATCTAAACTTTTACATTTAACCCTGACTCAACGGGGTAAATCAGGAGGACAAGCCATCCCCATGGCAGGCATACCAGTCCACACCCTCGATAATTATCTTGAAAAACTGCTCAAACTTGGAGAGTCTGTTGCTATTTGTGAACAAATTGGTGAGCCAGGGCAACAAAAAGGCCCGATGAAACGTGAAGTTACCCGTCTCATTACCCCAGGTACCATCACCGACGATCAACTATTAGATGCGAAAACAGATCAAATCCTCTCTGCCATTCTACCGCTCGCAAATAAGCGTTTTATCCTCGCATCCATTGATGTCACTCGTGGAATTAGTCAGTGCATTGTTTGCGATGATTTAAATCAGCTCGAAGCAGAAGTATTAAAACTTGCATGTCGTGAAATTCTCATTCCAGATACCCTATCATTTACAGCAAGCATCATTAAAAACTTTGTCCTTACCCATAAACCGCTGCAATACTTTGAACAAGGCTTTTGCGGGGAATATCCCTGCTGTGAAAAACTTACGGGCGATATGGCAAAATGCCTTGGTGGGTTATTTCAATATCTTCATGAAACCTATCCCCTAAATACGCCACAAATCACTGAATTTAACCTGCATCATCCTGAGGATTTTTTGCAAATGGATGCGCATACCCAAAGCCATCTTGAACTGATTAAAAACCAAGAAGGAACAGCAGAACATACCTTGTATCAACTCCTTGATACCACCCAAACTGTCTTAGGCAGTCGCTTATTAAAACGATGGATAGTTAAACCTTTGCGCCATCATCAAGCTATTGACGCACGCCAAAAAAGCATTCAAACCCTACAACAACTAAATCTTCATCAAATTCGGGCAAGCCTTAGTGAATTTTATGATATCGAACGCATTGCCTCTCGTATTTATTTGAAATGTGCAAAACCAAGAGAGCTTATCCAATTAAAAAACTCTCTTCACAGTCTGCCATCTCTACAAAACTTATTATCTGAACATGAACTGCCCCCTTTACTGGAAACCATTAAACATGATTTGCCACCCTTAGAAGAAACCAGTCAGCTCCTGCAAATCGCCATTGTAGATGAGCCCCCTGTATGGCTTCGTGATGGCGGTGTTATACGAGAAGGCTATAGTATAGAACTTGATGAATTAAGAAATATTCGTGCCCATGCCCATGCGCATTTGCTCGAGATTGAAAAACGTGCTCAAGAAACAAGTGCCATGCCATCCCTTCGTCTTGGTTTTAACAAAATACAAGGTTATTATTTTGAAGTATCCAAAAGTCAGGGACAAACATTACCATCAAACTTCCAACGCAAACAAACTTTAAAAAATGCAGAACGTTTTATCAATGAAGAGCTGCAAGCATTTGAAGCCAAATTACTTTCAGCAGAAAGCAAAGCACTGCAATACGAAAAAGTCTTATATGATGAGGTCTTAGCAGCACTCCATCCAAGCTTAAATACACTGCGCATGATTGCTAATGCGCTTGCACAACTTGACGTGTTATCAAGTCTTGCCGAAAGAGCGCAAACACTCCATTGGACAAAACCTCAACTGACTTCAGAAAATATTATCCAGATTATTGGCGGTAAACACCCCATTGTTGCCGCAAAGTGTCCTCATCTATTTATTGCCAATGACTTAACGTTGTCACATCACCATGCGCATCTGTGGATGATCACAGGTCCAAACATGGGTGGGAAGTCAACTTTCATGCGCCAGAATGCCTTAGTGGTATTATTAGCTTATATGGGCAGTTTTGTGCCTGCAAAACAAGCTCACATTGGTCCTATCGATAAAATATTCACCCGCATAGGCGCCAATGACAATCTTGCCAAAGGTCAATCAACCTTCATGGTAGAGATGACAGAAATGGCCAGCATTTTAAATCAAGCCACTCAACATAGCCTAGTGCTCATCGATGAAATTGGAAGAGGCACTTCTACTCATGATGGGGTTGCTCTCGCACACGCTTGTGCAGTAAATCTCGCATCAACAATCAAAAGCTATACACTCTTTTCTACGCACTATTTTGAACTAACAGATTTAACACTTCAGTATCCCATGATCAAAAACATGCATATGGAAGTGGTCACCCATAAACACGATATTGTCTTTTTATATCAGTTAAAAGAAGGTGCCATTACTGAAAGTTTTGGCATAGAAGTTGCCGCTCGTGCGGGCTTTCCTCAACAAGTATTGGAAAATGCTAAACTAAAACTCGCTGAACTTCATCAACAAAGCCCCATCAAGGTGATGCAAAATCACAAGCCAATACCCCATGAATTAAATCAACTTAATCAGCAAGTAAAGCAAATTGAACCTGATGACTTAAGTCCGAAGGAAGCCCATGCTTTACTATATAAGCTTAAAGATCTCGTTTCAGCATTAAATTAAAACCAACATATCATCTTTTTGTTTGATGCGTGATTACCTAATCTTGGATAATAACCATTGTTTATTGGCCTCCATCTCGAACTGGGCAGCCTCCATCTTGTGCTTGGCTTTTTGATAACCCTTGAAAAATTTTTGGCAATGATACCCTCGAACATGCGACTGTATGACTGTCGCTTGTTCTTGTTGAATCGTTTCGAAATCGTCAATAACTTTTTTTAGCAGCGGCGTTTTTTCCTTTGAACAATGCATCATAAAGTAATAAGGCGTACGCGCCAAATCAATGCCATGCTTTAATAAAAAATAAACTTGTCCTGAATGCAATGTAGCATATGTCCTATTGATAAGATGCTCTCCTTTTAGGCAGGCTAGTTGTTTGAAGTTATCCATTGAATGGCTATTAATACGAAGAAAGCATTCCAGATGTACTGGTTTCCAATATTTGGATAAGTTTTTAATCAATTCATCTTTAGACTGCCCATATTTTTTATGAATGACCGCCCAAGCCAATCCATCTTCATTTTGATGAGCTATTCGTGCATGGACAGATTTAAGAACAGCTTGATGCAAATGCCCGTTAGCGATGGGACGAAGGGTGAAGTCAAAATCGGTATTTAAGCGGACTGCATGTAAAGAAAAATGAGAAATTTTGTTTTGTAGACAATAAGCATCTAACACTGTTGCATATTTTGGCACATGGAGTGAAAGAGGATCGGTTAATGTCTCCTTAAACGACATTTCAAGTATCTGAGGTAAACATCTTAAAGTTTTTTGGCTGGAAGATACTGAAATAATGTCGATGCCTGTAGCAGAAAAAATCTCGTGGCATGTTTCAAAAAGATGTTCAGGGACCAATATTGCAATAACATCTTTTTTTTCTATTGAAAAATCCTTATCGGTTTTGATTTCTGTTACATTTGAGCAAACTGGAATATCAGATCCTGTAAATACACTTTTTGAGCGCGCTTGTGAAAAACCATCATCCTCTTTTGGGCTATAATAAGCCAAATCAACAGAATCTTGGGCAGCAAAAGGTTTGCCTCTAAAGGGTAATAAACTTGGAGGCTGTAATATAAATAGAACTTGATGCGTGATACGCGCTTGAATTTCTTGCATGAGCAACTCAGGTTTTAACATTGCTTGTAAAGAGTGGCTTCGTTCTAAACTGATGCCAAATACACCAAGATACTCTTCATCAAAAGCAGCTTCGAAAGCTGTTTTTCTTGCTACAGAATTTGCTTTTCTTAAATCCACATAATTAACGCACACACCTTCTTGAACTGTGCTTGTTTGCGCTGTTTGATTGGAAGACACAGTCGCAGAAATTTTATTAGGGCTAACAATCCCATGTTTACCGATGGATTGTAAAAGTGTTCTATTTGAATCAGCAGCTATTGCGCTGATATCTATTTCAGTATATTTTTTCATTATTACGACATAAACAATAAACAGTTTGTTATTTTATCACGCATCATTATTTTGATCAACATGATAATAAAGAGATCAGATTGCATCGCCAATAATATTGCCAACAGAAAAAAAAATGAAATAATTGCCGAAGCATGGTAAGGTGACGAACATTTGTTCTGTAATGATTAGTAAGGCATTGAGGTGCGGTGATCGATTAAACTTCTGTTTCTCAAAAAAAATGATCACAGTATATCATTATACCAGATTACCTGATTTGGCAGAAGTAGTATCAAACAAAAGCTTGGACGGATTAGGCAATGCAGTTGCTTTTTTAATCAATGAGGCGATGAAGATTAAACAAGAACAGAGACCCTTAGTAGCTATGCAAATGGATTTAAACCAAAAAAAAATACTTCTCGTTGCGAAACAACTCTGGAAGCAAAAGTTTTTGAACTAAATTTAATCTGACAGACACTTCTGAAAAACCGACGACTGTCAGAACAAGTTTGAGCTACTACATTTTAACGCTTATCCCTAGTTACATTGCTATCAAAATTTACCTTATTACCATGAATATTAGTTTCTGTTGTTACCTGTCCATTCTCTTCATCTCTGCTATGGTGATAAGTACCCTTATCTGTACTTAAAGTCCTATCGACTTCACGAGCATAAACACTACAGGCAATACTAGCTATTGCAATTGTGCCAATCAAAGTTTTTAATAACATGATAAATTCCTCATAAATTGTCTCACTTAAAATTAAAGTTCACAAAACAGTATTTGTCAAATTTGATAATCTAGGCCGAGTTGCCTCATAAAAAATGTTACCAAACGAAAAAAAAGGACATATTGATGGGGAAGTTAAGGTTCACAGTATTGAGCGACAATTAACTTTGCCGGTTCGTATTGCCTCAAGTTAAAATCATGGCTTCAAGACATTTACCAGTACTGATCATTTTATCATTTGCAGTGCTTGCGATGAGTTTATCAATTATTTGAGAAATACCTCTTCTTGACATAGTCTGGCAACCAAACCTAAATGGTCTAAATTTTTGATGTTTAAGTTTGATAAAATCCAGATCTGCTGTCAAGAACTTTAAAAAAAAATGTAAATTTTTAATTCAATTTAAGGGGTGCGGAATAGCGGGTCCAAATAAAAAATGAGTATTTTTCTAATTATTTCAATAAATACCATCAATAACTCAAATCAGTAAACTCATGCTAAGAGTATAAGACGATACTTAAAATAACACAGCTAGTAATTCTTGGATATGTTTAATAGGTATAATTTCTATACCTGAATTTTTAGCTTTACCGGCGTTGGCAAAAGGTACAATTGCTCTAACAAAGCCATGTTTTTGAGCTTCTTTGATACGTTCTTGCCCTGATTGCACTGGACGAATTTCACCACCTAAACCAACCTCACCAAAAATAATTGTTTGAGCTTGGCTGACTTTATTTTTTAAACTCGATAAGACAGCGGCAAGCAGTGCTAAGTCAGCTGCCGTTTCAGTGACTTTTACCCCCCCAACCACATTGATAAAAATATCTTGTGTAAATGTAGAAACCCCTGCATGTCGATGTAATACTGCCAGTAAAATGGCTAAACGATTTCCTTCTAGACCTGCAGTCACCCTTCGAGGTTGTTGACCATAACTGTCATCAACTAGGGCCTGTATTTCTACTAATAACGGCCTAGAGCCTTCCCAAGTGGCCATGATAGCGCTACCCGGCATGGGTTCATTATGCCCGGATAAAAAAATCGCTGAAGGATTGCTCACTTCTTTCAACCCTTTTTCTGTCATTGCAAATACACCCAATTCATTGACCGCACCAAAGCGATTTTTAATCGCACGTATGACACGAAAACGACTATCCTGCTGACCTTCAAAATATAGAACTGCATCTACCATATGCTCTAGGACTCTTGGCCCTGCTAATGCACCCTCTTTAGTGACATGGCCGACAAGAAAAATGGTGGTATTGGAGGTTTTAGCAAAACGGACCAATTGAGCAGTTGCTTCTCTTAATTGACCAACCCCCCCTGGTGAACCAGTTTGGACATCCGTATACATGGTTTGGATGGAATCAATAACCATCACTTGCGGTTTATAATCCGAAGCCTTTTGAATAATACTTTCAACTTGGGTTTCTGCCAGTAAAGACAGCGCATCAGCAGTTAATTGCATACGTTTAGCACGCAAGGCAATCTGACTTAAAGATTCCTCACCTGAAACATAAAGCACTTTATGCGACTTCGCAAGATGCGTAACTGCTTGTAATAACAAGGTTGATTTTCCAATGCCAGGATCACCACCAATCAACACCACAGAACCCAAGACCAACCCCCCACCTAAGACTCGATTCAACTCTTCAAAACCTGAGTGATAGCGGGGATATTCCTCAAGACTAACTGCGGACATTGGGGTAATATCTGAACGAGCCTCTGCATAATGAAAATGATCTGATTTTTTGGGGACTATTTCAGATATTAAGCTATTCCATGAATGGCAATGATGACATTGCCCACTCCACTGCGTTGAAATTGAACCACATTGCTGACATATATAACGATTTTTTAACTTCATTTATTTTCGATAATGGTATTGGAATATGGATCTTTGGAGTAGGCATTAATGATATCATTTGCCAGCCCCATCACAACACTTTGTTGTTCATCTGAATTTAATCGTGCCTGATCTTGACTTATTTCATTAATTCTTCGACCTAACTCTTTCCCTGCACTGCCACCTGGAAATAACAACGCTAAAAAACGACGAGCTTCAACGGGGCCAATATGTCGATACAGATGATTACGAATGATCACATCTTCAGCTGTTGTTGAAAATGCCCACAATTCAATTGGGCCAAGTGTTAAGGTCAGTAACTGCGTATTCAAGCCAAGTTTAGTGGCATACTGAACTAAAAAAGTTCCTCCACCTGCACGTGGTCCATGCACTCGATTGATCAAGGCATTACGAGCCGTGGGTGACAAGCCAAAAATTTCACAGGTTTTATCAACAGCCTGAGTGGGGCCAGCATCCATGATATAAATTGCCGTTGCAAAATCAATCATGATAGAATCAAAATCCTCTACAGATTGAGACAGTAATGAAATTTGGACATTCCATTTACGACCTTCGCGCATATCAACCAATACTTGATCCCTGACTGCCTGCGCTTTTGAGGTTCGATGAAATTCATCATAGACAATCCGTTTAGGATCTTCTCTAATTTCTCGGATACGTTCACGATGATAATCGATATACTGAACAGGGCAAGAATTTAATATATCCTCGGTTAAATAATAATGTCGAGCTAACACATAACGGGCTAACATATACATCACAGCTGTTTGTCGATCTGCGGCTTCACCGCCAGTTTTAGCAACTTCATCAAGGTCAAGTGCCACAACTCTAGCATCCCCTATCGAAAACGCTGTAACCCTCGATAATATTGGATATTCTCTCACTGCAGAAGAAATCATACGTGAAAAAGCACTAATTAAGTTTTCACCTGTAGGCGTTGAAATTTTACCATAAAGATCTTCAATGGCCGGTGTTCGACAAATCGATGCTGCATCAGATAATAAGGGCATGGCAAAGCGTTGAGCTAAAATAGCTTCATGTGCTAGACCTGCAGCAGCTAGGACATCGGTAACTTCCCACCAAGTTGATTTTGAGTCCTTGATAAAGCCTATCTCTTCTAACAAAGAATCAAGCATCAAATCAATTCCTGGAGAATATGGAGATGGCTTAAATTCATCGGAAAATGCTCGATACATTTCATCAATGACCATACCAACCAAATCAGCCATAGCATCATATGGTTTAGTTGCGCCGACTGGGGTAACAAGCAAGGTCACAAAATTAACCAAAAAAGCTCTTTCAGCAGCGGTAGGTAGGCGAAATCCAAGTTGCGTATCGAATGGGTTAATCGAGTAATGTTCTTTCATCTGTAAACGAAAATGAGCAGCTAAATGTTTTTTACCTTGTGGCAAGGCTTCTTTTAATAAAGATATCAAGCCACTACTGGATGGGCCAATATCAATGATGGCAATTCGAGGAAGCCGAGGTATACCTCCTAATAAACATAAAGCCAAATTTTGAGTATTGGATAAGACAGATTTACCAGAACCAGGTCGTGCATAAACCAAATCAATCCAAGTGGTCTGTAAAGAAGAGCCAGGCTGGAATGGCCATGGTTTTCCATCTGGGGAACGGAACAACAAAGCACCATGTTCCCAAGGTGAGGCTGGTCTAGTCCATGGCATCATCCTCAAAATTTCTGATAAAGGTGCGACTGTTGGTATAGCTGGATTATTTATACTGGTGGCCAAGGTGGAGCTTATAAACCCTGCAAAGGGATCACCACAAAACTCAGAGATATCCATACTACCCCAACCCTGAAGCGCTTTAACCAATTCTGAGGTACGCGTGCGCAAGAGATTGATTTCGCCTTCAGGGGCATGGGTTGTAGCCACCACACGAAGTCGAACCAGTGTCTCATCGGTATTCAAATTGAGATACTTTAGTAAATTAACAGCATCACTAATTAATCGATTTTGAGCTGATGAAAATGCAAGAATTGAACTTAACATTCCTCTGAATTTGAGAGTAGATAATCCCTCACTTTCAACTAGAAAAGTGATGCGCCATGGTATATTAGTCGATAATATTCGAGCAAAAAAAACTGAAAAACTACGTATTTCTTTAGGGAATAAATCAATAAAAACAGAAGTATAAATTTTATCGCCTACTTGAACTGTTCGCCTATCATAAATAATTGCCTCTCTTGGAACAACTTGTTTAGCGAGTGAAGGCCACATGATATCTGATACATCACCTTCAAAATGCTTAATTTCACGAGCAGCTAAAGAATCACCTGGAAGACTTGCACGCCAATCATCACCTGTAAATTCAGGATCAACAATGTAGCGAATGATGTGCACGGCATCATGTATATTTAATAATGTTGAAACCAAATTACTAGCGGCCAAATCATTTAGAAAAGATTTAACAAAAGATTCATGATTGGTCCTCATTTCAGGAAAAGATGCAAAAAACGTCTGCGCTATATTAAATGGCGGAATTTTATTTTCCTTAATTAATTCCATTTTTTCCTTTATGGCCATATTCATTTGATCTTTAGACATACTATAAGGTCGAGTAAATAATGCCACATAGCAACTCTCACCGCCGCAATAATTAGACATAATCTCAAATCGTTCCCGAAATAAATCTTCTAGATTTAAATCAAGTTGCTTTGCTGTTGCGATTGCAGGAGCAAAGTTTTTCTTAATGTACTGTTTGATCCCTGCTTTATCATATCCAAAATAAATTTGAAATGAATAGCCTGGGAGAGACATAGTTGCTTGTAAAGCATTTTCGAGCTGACGCATGATGGTTTCAAATTCTTCTTCCCCAACTAAAGTTGTTATGCCATCAATTTTAATAATACTAACCATTGTTCCATCATGGTTAACCAATACTGTCTCACTATCTGCAGTCTCCAAATCACAATAATTAATGGTGTATTGCTTTAATGATGAGCTTAGCCAGGCAAGAAAAGTATCAACCCCATCAAAAAAAGAAGCTGCTAAATTGCCCATTATTTTATCTCCTTCACTGGGTTCATTACGTTTGTCACCTCATTAATTGCTGTTGAAGCCCAAGATTCGATTTGGGTCCTAAATTTAGCGCGTGAGGGTAATAAGCGAATTGGACTAATCATCTCATTAATTTTTTCTTCAGAGAAATGTTTTGAGTCTACAAGTAAATAACCAAAATTTGCTGGATCGGAAGTTCCTTCACCATACTTTTTTTCAATTACTGAAGATCTCATTTTCAAATTAAGATATATGTTTTGAGCAATATTTTTATAACCAGAATTATTAGTGATTGCACAGAATAGCACATGACAAATAGCATTCAGTTGGTTTTGAGAAATCTCAGGTAAATAAACCACAATACCCCCACCAACTCCACCTAAACCTATCGATTCAATAAAAAAACATTGGGTGCAAAAAACACAGGCTGTGACAAGGTTATCTATTTTATTATTTCTAAAATTGCCATCTACATTGACAATTTCTTGATGGTTTTTTGCTTGAAATCCACAAAAACGACAGGTATAGGCATCACGAATCAATATCTTATCTTCAAAATGCTTAAAATTAACATCAGCTTTGCGAGCAGAAAATAAACGCCAGGCATCGGCACTTGCACGAAGTGGTAATTCTAATCCTGAATATTTTGGCATATTAATTTGTTCAATGTCCATTGCTTCTGCAGAATTTATGATTATCGATTCTATAGAGTTTCTATGGCTTATCTTTGTTTGTCAAGCTTGATGAAACACAAAAATAAAGAGGAACTCAAATACCAACAAATTAGTAATGTATTAATCGCTACAGTTGTAAGATCATGAAACGATGCTAGAAATGACAAAGCTCGAAAAAGGGTAGAAGGAGTTAAAAAAAAAGCACCCTAATGGGTGCTTTTAAGAATAATGTTTTGTTATGAACCAATGATAGCACCTGAAGGACCGCTTGAAGTGCCTCCTGATTTGCCGAACAATGTAGCAGATGCTGTGTCGGTAATTGTTGGTAGAAAAATAAGCGCTGCACCAATCGCCAAGAGCATCATGGGCTT
>RGPR01000300.1 GCA_010030245.1 Gammaproteobacteria bacterium | reverse complement strand
CTACATTTTGTAAGGAATTATTCATGAATCAATCATTTGAAGGACTTACTCCAGATTTGACTGAGGTTTTTTTGTTGTTAGATCTGGTTGGGATTGCAAACCCAAAAAATAGGGCTGCAGTTTTGGCACATGCTAATACAAGTATCTTGGCGAGGGCATTGAACATACTTCAGCTAGGTATATTAAATCAAGAAAATTTCAATGCAGTCATTGCTCATGCCAATTCGCTTGATATGGCCAATGCGCTCAATACCTTATATCAAGCGCAAATTTTACATCCAGCGCATAGCGCTATACTTATCAAGCACCCAGATCCTTTTAACTTAGCTACGGCATTCTGTGATTTAAACAGAGCTGGAATTTTAAATCCAGCGCATACCGCTATGGTTATCAAGCATTCAGATCCTTCTCAATTGTCTGAGTCGTTTTGTGTATTACACCAAGCTGGAATTTTAAATCCAGCGCATACCGCTATCCTTGTTGGTCATACTAATCCTTTTGAATTGGCTTACTTGCTTTGTGGTTTAAGTTATGAGGGGATTTTAAATTCAGCGCATGGAGATATGCTTAGCAAGCACCCAGATCCTTCTCACTTAGCTAGGGCGTTTGATGAATTACACCGAGCTGGAATTTCAAGGTATAGCGTTAAGCTTAGTCAGCACCCAGATCCTTATAACTTGGCTGTAGCATTTATTAATTTATACCGAATTGGAATTTTAAATTCAGTGCATAGCGCTATGCTTATTGCTCATACTGTTCCTTTACGCTTGGCTGACGTGCTTTGTGATTTAAACAGAGCTGGAATCTTAAATTCAGCGCATAGGGCCATGCTTAGCGAGCACCCAGATCCTTTTAACTTGGCTAGGGCGTTTATTAATTTACACCGAGCTGGAATTTTAAATCCAGCCCATAGGGCTCAGGTTATCGCTCACCCAGATCCTTATAACTTGGCTAGGACATTTGGTGCATTACAACGAGTTGGCATGTTAACCGCTGAAAATCGTGCGCTTGCAGTAACGAGTAGTTCACATCGACTAACTATCCCTTGCGCTGTCATCAATATTGATAGAAGAGTGTTTTATCGGTATTTTTCCAATGTGAATTCAATCCTTATCCTAACGTCTAATAGAGCAGAATATGAACGTATCAGTGCATTAATACCTGAGCAA
>RGPR01000299.1 GCA_010030245.1 Gammaproteobacteria bacterium | reverse complement strand
ATTGGTGCGATGCAAAAAGGCTCATCCGATCGTTACTTCCAAGACGCTGAAAATAATGCAGATAAATTAGTACCGGAGGGCATTGAGGGTCGTGTGCCTTATAAAGGTAGCGTCATTAATGTGATTCATCAGCTTATGGGAGGCTTAAGAGCTTCTATGGGATATGTAGGTGCACGCACCATTGATGAAATGCGAAACAAAGCTAACTTTGTACAAATCACAAGTGCTGGTATGCGTGAATCTCATGTGCATGATGTACAAATTACTAAAGAAGCACCTAATTACCGTGTCGATTAAATTCACTTTTGGTTTTATAGCAAAGCCTCCCTTGATGGAGGCTTTTTAAATCTTATGGATAAAATCTTAATCCTTGATTTTGGTTCTCAATACACACAACTCATCGCGCGTCGTGTTCGCGAGATGCATGTGTATTCTGAGCTTCATGCATACGATATGACTGAAGCTGAAATCAAAGCATTCAATCCACAGGGTATTATTTTGTCAGGTGGACCAAATTCAGTTTACGAATCAGATACGCCTATCGCACCACAGATTGTTTTTGAATTAGGTATACCTGTTTTAGGTATTTGTTATGGTATGCAAATCATGGCAACTCAACTTGGGGGTAGAGTTGAAAATGCAGCTAGCCGCGAATTTGGCTACGCCGAAATTAGAGCACACAATCATTCACCACTTTTAGATGGGATTCAAGATAAAACTAATGAAGAAGGTCATGGGCTTCTCGATGTATGGATGAGTCATGGAGATAAAGTTACAACCCTTCCTCAAGAATTCAAAGTGATTGCAAGTAATGCATCCACTCCAATCGCAGGCATGATGCATGAAGCAAAAAACTTCTACGGCGTGCAATTTCATCCGGAAGTCACCCACACCAAACAAGGCTTTGCAATCTTAAAACAATTTGTTACCAAAATTTGTCATTGCAAACCAAGCTGGACCATGCCTAACTACATTGAAACAGCGGTGAAGCATATTCAAGATCAAGTTCAAGATAATGAAGTGATATTGGGTTTATCAGGAGGTGTTGATTCATCTGTGGCTGCAGCGCTTATTCATCGCGCAATTGGATCTCAATTAACATGTGTTTTTGTGGATAACGGTTTACTCCGTTTAAATGAAGCGGAACAAGTCATGAAAACATTTCATGA
>RGPR01000298.1 GCA_010030245.1 Gammaproteobacteria bacterium | reverse complement strand
CATAGACCCTAAGATTATAGCCTGCTTGATGTCCCTGAATGCTAAATAAATATTTGGCACAAACAATTTTATTGCTATAATTCCTAAAACTTTAAATGGAAAAAATTATGGCAATTACCATTTCGTTAATTAAAGCTGATACCGGTTCAATTGGTGGTCATACAAGACCTAGCACAAAAATGTTAGATATCGTCAAAAGTGAAATTAATCAAGCAAAAAGTAGCCTAATATTAGATGCCTATGTCTATTTCATAGGTGATGACATTGGACTGCTGATGTCACACACTCATGGTGAAAATAGTTCTATAATCCACAATTTTGCATGGAATACTTTTAAAAAAGCAGCAGATCAAGCAGCGCTTGAAGGACTTTATGCTTCCGGCCAAGATTTATTAGCCGATGCTCCATCTGGCAATGTGCGTGGTGCTGGACCAGGCGTGGCAGAGCTGACAGTTGAATTTGGTACAAAAGATAGACCAGTAGAATCTTTTATGATGTTTGCTGCAGATAAATGTGGTCCAGGTGTTTTTAATTTGCCGTTATATTTAACCTTTGCAGACCCGATGTATTGCGCTGGCTTGATGCTGCCTAATATGAATCAGGGGTTTTCTTTCAATGTTATTGACATGAATGACCATGAACATAAAAGTTTAGACTTATCGGCTCCTCAAGATCTATATAGCTTAGCAATTTTGTTGCGTGATACTGACCGTTTTGGTATCACTTCAATAAAATCAAATTTATTTAAGCACAAAGCTGTCTCAGTTTCGACCGATAGACTACACACTATTTCAGGTAAATATGTGGGTAAAGATGACCCTGTAGCGCTTGTTAGAACCCAAGGTATTTTTCCAGCAGCCGAGGAAGTTATTAACCCTTGGTATAAAGTGCCTTATGTCGGTGGCGGTTCTAGAGGTTCACATAATATGCCGATCGTGCCTATGGCCCAAAATAGCCCAGTGACAGGTTTTTATTGTTTACCTATTGTCTGCGCCATGGCTTTTTCTGTATCTAAAGACGGCAAGTTAAGTGAACCGGTTGATATGTTTGCCTCGCCAGTTTGGGACTATGTCCGGTTGGAAGCACAGCGCAAAGCTATAGAAATGCGTAATCAAGGGTTTTTTGGCGCAGCCATGTTGCCAGAAAATGAGTTAGAGTATGGTGAGTATA
>RGPR01000297.1 GCA_010030245.1 Gammaproteobacteria bacterium | reverse complement strand
ATCTAAAAAGTTACTTCTTAAAAAGCGCATAATCATGGCTGTAAAAATGTCTCTGGTAGCATATATAGTAAGGCGCAGGTCAAAATATTTACCAAAGTCAATTTAAGCAAATTTAAACATAAAAAGGGGCCCAATTTCCACAGGCCCCAAAATATTGTGTATGCAAATTACAAAGCATTTTTTGCTAATTTTGCTTATGGTGTATTACAGTAAAATAACTGTTTATTATGCTTATTAAGCCAGTATGTGTTTATGGCAGGTGCTCAAACAATGTCTCTAGAATCTGGAAGTTTGTAGCTTGATCTTCTGTAATAACAGATGCGGCATCTTCCGGCCCTAATATACTACTTATTCTGTCAGTTAAAAGCAGTGCTAACTGTAAACCTGTAATTGGCTTATAATGAGCTTGTTCAAAAATCGAGGCATTAAAACCAAGGCTTCTAACTAAACTTTCAGCCTCAGAAGCATCAAAAGCATCATCTGCATAACTATTTAATAACTTTATCAACCCAGATAAACCTGTCCCGTTAGCTCTTGCTTCTAAAATTAAAGGTTGTAGAGAGAAAACATGAGGTGCTATATTTGGTTGTAAGCATGCAAAACCAGTAGCGCCTGGTCTAACAGCTATTGGTACAACAATGCCACCACTTGCCTCATCGCAAGCCATTTGGCTAGCACTAGATGGTTTTTCAGACAAACTTGGTTTACTAAATGCTGATTTTAGCCTAGAACTTAACAATCTTTTTTGTGCAGCTGCTTGGATAGGCTCAACTTGAATAGGTTCTGTTTGCGTACCTGCTTCTGCTAAAATTTTAGCTGCAACTTCAGTGCATAGAGTTTTACTAATATTTTGGCCCGCACCGCCACCTGCGCGTGCAACCCCACCACCAGCACTGGCAAGAACTGTTGACCCACTAGAAGCTTTTTTATCCTTTACAGATTTTTGCATCTGTTTTTTTAATAATTCTATAATTTCTTTTTTATCAGTAGCATAATCTATGGCTTTTTTACAGTAAATATCTTCTACATTTAAATCGGCCCCACCGGCTAAAAGAGCTTTAACAACTTCAACATGTCCATTATATGCCGCCGTCATTAAGGCTGTGACGCCTTGCTTAGTTTGTGCATTAACATCAGCACCACTAGCCAAAAGAGCTTTAACAACTTCAA
>RGPR01000296.1 GCA_010030245.1 Gammaproteobacteria bacterium | reverse complement strand
CGAATTTATTAAATTGTGGGGCGAATTAAAATCGTGCCAAAAAATATCAAACGCTACTGGTATTGGCATTAGGGCTATTCAAATAAGGCGTAGATCAATGGAATCCAAATATGGATTGACATTGCAAATCAATCAAGAAAAGCCTTTTGTTGAAAGGCATTCAGCCCGTATTAATGTTCCAATTGTAGATGGTATAGCTATTGTATTTAGTGATGCTCATTTTTGGGATAACACACCAAGCACAGCTTACCGAGCATTAATTAAATTTATAAAAGAATTAAAACCAAAGCTGGTTGTAGCTAATGGCGATGTGTTTGATGGCGCTTCAATAAGCCGTCATGGGCGCATTGGATTTTTGGAACATAGACCAACAGTCATTGAGGAATTAAATGCCTGTAAAGCTATGTTGGGTGGTGTTGAAGATGCATGTAAAGAGGTTAAACCGTCACCGTTTTTAACTTGGACACTTGGTAACCATGATTCGAGGTTTGAAACTTATCTTGCGGGCGTTGCTCCCCAGTATGAATTTATTGATGGATTTCATCTTAAAGATCATTTTCCCGCTTGGCGTCCTTGCTGGGCTACTTGGGTTAATGGCGATGTTTGCATTAAGCATAGATGGAAAGGTGGCGTTCACGCTACCCATAATAATACACTAGGCGCTGGCACAACAATGGTGACTGGTCATCTACATAGCTTAAAGGTTGCAGCTTATACAGATTACAATGGCACTAGATACGGTGTTGATACTGGCACATTGGCAGAGATTGATGGCGACCAGTTTTTAAACTATACAGAAGACAATCCAAAAAATTGGCGATCAGGTTTTGCCGTATTAACATTTCACAAAAACAAATTATTACCGCCTGAATTAGTCGAAGTAATTGAGGATGGTGTGGTAGCTTTTAGAGGAAAGGCGTATGAAGTATAACGAGGCTGGCAAAGGTTCAGTAAGGCGCAAAGAGGATAAAAAAAAGATTGACGAAAACTGGGATAAAATTTTCGGTAAAAAAGAAATATATTATGATTCCGATGAAACAACTGACTGGGACGAGGATAGGCTAGACATCATTGGAACGAACGGAAATACAGGCGATCATTACATAAAATAAAAAGGGGACATTTTAAGCCCCCTAATTACCAGCCGAGAATCCCCAGCCCATGCTAATT
>RGPR01000295.1 GCA_010030245.1 Gammaproteobacteria bacterium | reverse complement strand
GGACGTGTGTGTCACTGGAGAAATATCTAATTTAGTTAAAGCAAGCTCTGGGCACTGCTACTTCACTTTAAAAGATAGTAAAGCACAAGTACGCTGTGCTTGTTTTTCTGGAGCACAGCGCAAGCTTTCGATGGAAAATTTAAGCAATGGTCAACAAGTATTGGTCTATGGAAAAATTACTTTATATGAGCCTCGAGGTGATTATCAGCTAATTGTATCCCATCTACAAGATACGGGGATTGGCTTGCTGTATCAGCAATATTTACAGCTTAAGAATAAACTGGAACAACAAGGCTTGTTCTCACCAGAATTAAAAAAAACCATTCCCTTGTTCCCTCAACATATTGCAATCATTACCTCTGCAACTGGCGCAGTCATACATGATATTATGACCACTTTGCAACGCCGCTACCCGCTTGCCATCCCCAAGCTGTATCGAAGTGAAGTCCAAGGCATTGACGCTCCAAGACAATTGATAAGCGCACTTGGTGCCATTGAGCTTGACGCGCGTGCTGATGTCATCATCCTTGGCAGAGGTGGTGGAAGTATTGAGGACCTATGGGCATTTAATGATGAAAAACTTGCGCATGCCATTTTAGAATGCAAAATTCCTATTATTACTGGTATTGGCCATGAAACTGATTTTACCATCGCTGATTTTGTAGCTGACTATCGAGCAGCAACACCGACAGCAGCAGCAGAGAAAGCAACACCTAATCAAATAGAACTTATGCAACATCTTAAACATTGGCAAGCAAGACTATTGCAGTTAATGACTAAAAAAATTGAGCAGCACCAAAAAGCCATTGAATGGATCTATCGTCAACTGGCATCCCCAGAAAAACTTCTTATCATTCCTTGGCAGAGATTGGATTTTAGCACGCGGAGCTTACATGACTACATCAATGTTTATTTCAACCAAAAACAAAACCAACTCATATGGTTGACTAAGCATTTACACACCTATAACCCAAGCTATCAATTGCAGCTTAATCGAGAGCGCCATAGCAATCTCATTAGTCGCCTACAACGCGCAATTGCAAGATATATTGAACTTAAATCTCAACATATAGGGGGGTTGATCAATACCTTCAATGCTATCGGGCCACAAGCTACACTTCAACGGGGCTATGCTATTGCAACTTTTGAAGATAATATACTTACAGATAGC
>RGPR01000294.1 GCA_010030245.1 Gammaproteobacteria bacterium | reverse complement strand
ACTCATGCCCAGCCTATGGCTGTGGCCAGCAATAACTGATTTACCCCATTTTTTAGCCAGATTAAGAGCTGTAATACCAGCATGTTGGCTCATGTTCCCCTCATCACCATGAGCTAATACCCAGCCTAAGTGAAATTCATAAGCGGTTTTTTTGTAATCAATACCCATAGAGTCAAAATCCATAAACTTTGGGTACTGCAACTCAGGCAGTGAGATTAAGCCAGGTGTCTTTAATAAAGTGTTATAAAGGCGATCAGAATGATTAGACCTGATAACCACAGCTGATTTTGAATGCTCTGTGAGATCCCAAAGGATTTGCTGACATTGTTTACGATCAGCGTGTATGGTCTGCTGATAAGCCAAAGGTGTTTTTTCAGCCCATCGACTAATAGTTTGAAAATCGATTTCATCGCCAACACATAAAACCTCATCAAATCTCTCACGTCTTGCCAACTTGATTACATTTTTTACAGCTGCTTCGTGATGATACGGCACTTGCAGATCGGATATTACCAACCAACGCTTAATCTTCATCCTCATCTGGAGTAGGAATAGTTGGGATAATTCCTTTGTCGCCTACAATCCAATCAGGCATTGACTCTGGACTATCCATTAGATAAAGCGCAACAGACTCTGAGAATCCAGCCTTTCTTGCAGCTCTAAACATCTCATGTTTTGCGATATACCATTGATCTAATTTAGTTAATGGGTCAGGCGATTTACGCACCCTACGTTTGTTGATCTTTTTACGCTTGCGTGTAGTAGCCATGTGTATAAGGTTACTTCTTATCCACAAGTATTCTCATCATTTCCTCTTGGCGTGTTTCAATTCTTGCCAAGCGATCTGCGAGAGATGATCCAGCGTTAGGTGTTAATGTCCAAAGCCATCCCTTAATAAGATAACGGAGACCCCCAAAGAAACCTATCAATACGGCTGTGATGCCTGCGGCAAAACCAGCCCATTCTGCAGCGTTCACTTTTTAGGAGTTGCATACCCAAAGACACCTGCTAATAATGCCCATAAAATTGAGCGGTAGTCAGCTGCGAAATTGGATGCTGCCCAGGCTGATAAAAATGCACCTAGTGTTAGTACGTATGGATTTTTCATATTCATAACTTGCCCCCTAGTAGTGGTATGTCGAACTCTGCGCTGCTTAGGTCGCCTAATTTTGTAAAGCTTATGTGAATGTGTTTTTTGT
>RGPR01000293.1 GCA_010030245.1 Gammaproteobacteria bacterium | reverse complement strand
TACCAAACGTGTAGGCTAGTATTTCGCTCGTGTAATGATTTATTGCTAACCATAACCAACGCTGATTCACTCACCTTACGCAGGAGTCATTGATTAATTTTTAAAAATGCGTATCTTTTGTTCGTTGTTTTTTGAAGGACAAAAGAAAATGAAAAGGGATCTATTAGACATCTATAGTGATTATCTGATTAGTCAAAATCATCATGCAACTGCCACAGGTTTAGGAGCACTGTTTGATGGGGAAGTAAGCCATGATCAAGTGAGTAGACACTTAAGGTCTGGAGACTATGGCTCAAAAGAGTTGTGGAATTACGTTAAGCCAGAAATAAGAAGGCATGAACAAAAAACAGATGGTGTTTTATTATTAGATGACACTATATCTGAAAAACCGTACACCGATGAGAATGTCGCTAATTGTTGGCATTATTCTCATGCGAAAGGTCGGCATATAAAAGGTATTAATCTTCTTTCCTGCCTTGTACGTTATGGCGATATTGCATTACCAGTGGGTTATGAGGTCGTTAAAAAGGATATTCTTTTTTCTGATATTCAAACACGCCGAGTAAAGCGAAAAGCTACGCGCACTAAAAATGACATGTTCCTTGCCTTGGTACAACAAGCAGTTAATAATCAGGTATTCTTTGATTATGTGCTGGCTGATAACTGGTTTGGCTCAAAAGCAAATATGGCCTTTATTCATCAGACTTTAGAAAAACTCTTTATTATCGGCATCAAATCCAACCGTTGTGTTGCATTAACACAACATCATGCTGATAGCGGTCACTATCAACAAGTAAATAAACTCGAGTGGAATGAGGGTGCTACGAACACCGTTTATCTCAAAGATATTAGCTTTCCTGTTCAATTACTCAAAAAAGTCTTCACAAACGAAGACGGTTCGACTGGAACCCTTTATCTCGTCACGAATGATTTAGCCATTGACGCTGACCGCATTTATGAAGTCTACCAAAAACGGTGGAGAATTGAAGAGTATCACAAGTCTATTAAGCAAAATGCAAGCTTATCCAAATCGCCAACCAAGACCATTCCAACACAATCCAATCATCTGTTTGCATCTATCATTGCATACTGCAAACTCGAATTGCTGAAAGTAAAAACATCCATGAATCACTTTGCTATCAAGCAAAAACTACTACTCAAGGCCAATCAAATTATGTTCTATGAACTGCAGTTACTGAA
>RGPR01000292.1 GCA_010030245.1 Gammaproteobacteria bacterium | reverse complement strand
AAGGGGAAATCAATCGAATCATGCATGTGAAAGTAGACAAGACTTATAAATTGGAAAGGGATTGGTTGTTTCGAAATGAAAATACTCCGGGTACAATCGTGCCATACGAGGGTAAGCAAACAGATTATGGGCTGATTACACTGCCCATTTATCGAGATAAACAGTGGTTTTGGTTACAAGTGTTTTCGAATGATTAAGCGATTATCCGACCATAGCGTTTTCACTTTGTTGGTACTGGTGTTATTTGCACTTTGTCTTCGTTTGCCGGCGTTATGGATAATTCCAAAATCGGGAATTATTTTTAAGCCCGGACTTCTATTTTCATGGGTAGATTGGATCAATCAATGGCCTGTTTTTTCGGTTTTGATTGCCGCGATTATAGTGGTTGGTCAGGCGCTGTTTGTAAATTTTATTTGTAGAACGCATGGGTTGGTTCAGCCCGTGGGGTATTTGCCGGCCTATTTCTTTGTGTTGGTTCAGAGTTTATTTCCTGAAAACCTTCTACTTACGGAATATCATTTGGGCAACTTGCTGGTTTTTATTGGATTGGCCTGTTTTTTTCAATTGAAAGATGGGTATAACACGGTGACCTTATTTTATGGTTCCTTGTGCTTTGGAGCAGCAATTCTAATTGTACCTGATCATTTAATGATCCTTTTGTTTTTGATTGCTTGTGTTCTGGTTTACAAGAATATCGTGATTTCCGATATCTTGGCCATCGTTTTCGGATTGGTGATGCCTTATTATTTACTCAAGTCGTTGGCTTTCATTTTTCGTTGGGATTTAAAGGCGATGCACAGTGTAGAAACAACTCCCATTGATATGACATCATTTGGAAGTGGTATTTCAATGATTTTTGTAAAATACACTGTTTTTGCATTGTTCTTTTTGTTTGTAGTTTTTGGTTTGATGCGACAAATTGGTGGCTATTTCCAAAACAATGTGAATGTGAGGCGAAGTAAATTGGTTGTGATTCTGTTCTTTGTTTACAGTATCTTCTTGATGCTAATTCATTGGAAGGAAATCAGGAATTTTCATTTGCTGGCTGCATTTCCCGCTGCCATTTTCTTAGCGAGCTTCTTTTCTGGCGAGCGAATCCCTTGGTGGAAGGAACTGTTGAACTACATTTTGCTGGGAAGTTTGGTTTATTCCCTGTACTCTACCGCTTTTGGGATGTAGATGGGAGAGTTATCCGTTCATT
>RGPR01000291.1 GCA_010030245.1 Gammaproteobacteria bacterium | reverse complement strand
AAGAAGTTCCCTGATTTTTCCCAAACCAGGACGATTCATTTTCATGCCCTTTGTGGCAAGGTCGTAATGAATGTTCTCCAGAGGAACATATATTCCATCCTTTAGGGCGAACTCCAGGCACTTTCGAACCTGATCCGAGATGGAATCTTGGTGCTTGGTACTGAATCTTGCGTAAATCGCTCCCAAACAATCCGTTTTTTCCCCCAACTTGCTCATGTAGTCCTGATGTAATTCCTGAACATCAAGGATGGTCTTCTTCAACTGATCCTCAAGTTGTCCTTTTGTTCCTGATAAAGGTTTCCCGCCAGGCTCCCCATTGCTCGAAGGCAATGGTAAGATTGTTCCTATTATTAAAAGAAAGAGTGGAAAAGCTTCGCCTCCCACAATCCCTTTTAGGTCTTTCCAGAAGCTGGCAAATTTGTCCCTAATTTGTCCCTGTTTTGGGTCAAATTGATGCAAAAACATCCAAACGGAACCTAGACAACCCAAAGCACTTAACTGCTTTGCAAATATAGGCTTATGTCGTAAACCGTTGTATTCTAAGGAGTTGCAAAAAGGGGGTAGAGCGAATCCATTCTTCGATGCAAATACGAATTTGCCTCAGGAAAACATGAGCAGAACAACGGTCATTTCTTAAAGTGGTTTGGGTATTTTTTCCTCCTTTTATACACGATTAATCTGATCAAGATTCCAACTTCGAATTCAAAAAATCTCTCCTAATAATTGCTTTTCAGCTATAAAAGCAACAATTCTAAAAGTTCAAAACAAATTGTAAGTTGTTTTAAATTAATAGCTTGCGTGTTTCTATGTTGCGAAAAAATAAAAATTACCTTGTTTATAATTTAAGTGAACTTATATTGACAAAAGGCCGATACAACACTAAGTTGATAAACATGGTGCATTAGGAGGTATTGTAATGCGACGCACTAAAATAGGTTCCTTGTTTTCTTTAGGGTTTGTTCTTCTGCTTTCCGGGTGCCAAGGAAATGAATCTACGCCAACCCTTCCTTATGAAGGGGAGGTCAAAATCAATGGCAAGCCGATCTCTGGGGCAACGGTGGTTTTTCATTCAAAAAAAACAGGTGACCAAGAGGTTTCGCCTTCAGGCACCACCGATGCGACTGGGAAATTTCGGTTGACCAGTAATAAAGAATTTGATGGTGCACCTGCCGGAGATTATGCGGTGACCATTACTTGGTTC
>RGPR01000030.1 GCA_010030245.1 Gammaproteobacteria bacterium | reverse complement strand
ATGGCCTCATTGGCTTTATCAAGCAATAAGTGCAAGTATAAAGGATCACCGTTAAAAACATCTATGTTATAATCTATATTAAAATAATGATAATCATACTTTAACCTCAAATCCTCACTTTTCTGAAAGTCGAGAATATTCAATATACCCTGATGAATTAATTTTTTTTGTGATTTAAACAGTATTTTCAGCAATGGAACTGCCCATTGTAAAGCACCCCAGCGAAGGTGAGACTCAGATGTCAAATTCAATTGCCTAATATGAAAACTTCCTGTGTCTAAATAAACAAGGATGATTTTTTTGGCATTCGGATATATCTGCAAAATATCTTTATTTACATATAGGATTGGATTATTAGCAATCATGGCTGCATCAACATATTGAATGCGCTCAAGTGTTTTAGGCTTTATAAAAATAGCAGGTGAAAATGCCATCGGCGCAGCAGTGGCACCTGTCAAAAGATCTGCCACCGAAAAATTTTGAAATAATTCATGACAATCCCAATTTTTAATAATTTCCATATTGGATTCACTTAAATTAAAGGTCGTGATTGCCACATGATTTAACAGATCTTTAAATAAAACACCTTTGCCAATATTATTTTCAAGCTGCTTATGAAGAGTCTCAACGCTATAACGGGGTCCTAAAAAGCCATTAAGGGTAAACACCTTGCGCCAAAAACTCGCTTGCATCACGTATTGAGAAAGCTCCATATAGGTATTTAAAATATTACTCGCATTAAACCGAGCTTTTCCAAATTCATTAGGTAAATTCAGGGCACTGACGATAATAGAGCCCGTGGACGTGCCGCTGAAAAAATCAAATAATTCACTAGTGGGTTTATTTGTTCTATCTTCTAGGTATTTTAAAAATGATAGTGGAATGACGCCACCAACCCCTCCCCCACTAACCACCAACATACGAACCACTTCTTTATTCACAAAATAGTCCTGCTGGTGGCGGCAATGTTGTATAGGCTCAGGATTGGCCTCAAAATAAACTTGATTGGAATACATTCGGTTATATATAAACACGCCACAAAGGTAGGTTAGCAGGAAAATAAATAAATAAAATAAAAGTCGTCGCAACCATACCCTCATGACTTATCCTTATGTGACCGCCCGTAATTTTGCGTAAGCAAGTACCAGCCATTTTGCACCATATTGGTGAAAACGAACCTGTATCCTGGCTTTTTCTCCCTCACCCTCAAGTGCTAAAACAACGCCTAAACCGAAATGACTATGTTGCACTTCTGTACCAATTTTAAACGGATGTGCCACCAAGGCAACATCTGGATTAGCCTTTGGTATAGACATCGGCCGTTGACTCATTTTAGCTTGTGGACGCACCGCATGAATGAGATCATGTGGCAACTCAGCCAGAAATCGTGAGGGCCGGTGATATTGCTCCCGCCCATACTGCCGTCTAACTTCGGCATAAGTTAAACATAATTTTTCCATTGAGCGCGTCATTCCAACGTAACACAGTCGACGCTCTTCCTCAAGCCGACTCGGATCATCCATCGACATCTGGCTTGGAAAGAGTCCCTCCTCCATGCCAATCATAAAAACAGCTGGAAACTCAAGGCCCTTGGCGGCGTGCATGGTCATAAGATGCACATGGTCTTCATGATTATCAGCCTGCCACTCTCCAGCTTCCAAAGCTGCTTGAGTTAAGAAGCCTAGTAAACTTGGTGTATCCTGGATCTGTTGGCTATATTCGTCGATAGCATTGACAAGCTCTAATAAATTTTCACGCTTTGATTCAGCTTTTTCTTTGTTTTTTTCACTATAGAAAGCCAAAAGGCCGCTGTCTTCTAAAACCATCATCACCACCGATGATAACGATAATTCAGGCATCAATTCTTGCCATTTAGTCAACATCGCTATAAAGCCAGTTAATGCATTAGCGGCTCTAGCTGTAAATACATTGGCCGCTAATTCATTTATCACTGCCTGCCATAATGAACAATCAAGATGTTTAGCAGTATCCCTTAAATGCGTGAGGGTTTTCTCTCCCACCCCCCGACTTGGTACATGAATGGCCCGCTCAAATGCGGCATCATCATGCGGATTTAAGATTAACCGCAAATAACTTAAGGCATCTTTAATTTCGGCTCGTTCAAAAAAGCGCATCCCACCATGAATACGATAAGCGATTCCTGCTCGAAGTAAGGCTTCCTCCATCACCCGTGATTGGGCATTCGATCGATATAAAATAGCGACATCTCTAGCAGCACGTCCAACATCAAGCTCTTTTTTAATTTGTTCTTTAACAAACAGCGCTTCTTCTAATTCATTAAAGGCGCTATACACCGTAATTTTTTCCCCAAAGCCACCTTCAGTCCATAGGGATTTGCCCATGCGTTCTTGATTATTGGCAATCAATTGATTTGCAGCTTGTAAAATGGTGTTGCTTGAACGATAGTTCTGCTCCAATCTAATCACACGTACATCTGAAAAATCTCGCTCAAAATGACGAATATTTTCAACTTTAGCCCCGCGCCAACCATAAATAGATTGATCATCATCGCCTACGGCCATCACCACTGTTTGAGGCCCTGCCAAACAACGCATCCAACGATATTGAATGGCATTGGTATCTTGAAACTCATCGATTAACAACAGGCGAAACTGTTGATGATAACTTGCCAATACTTCAGGATGTTGTTCAAAAAGCTCCGTTGTTCGCAGCAATAATTCTGCAAAATCAACCACTTGACTTCGAATACATGCATCGTGATATCGTTGATAAACTGCTGCATAGGTTTTTACTGGCCCATAATTCGGCAATTTAATTTGATGGGGTCGAATCCCCTCATCTTTTTGTTGATTAATGAAACTTTGTAGTTTTTTAACTGGCCATTGCTCACTGTCTAATTGCATATCTGCCGCAATGCGTTTAAGCATGCGTGCCTGATCATCACTATCTAAAATTTGAAAATGCGCTGATAAACCCAAAAGATCATGATGGCGTCTTAAGAGGCGATGCGATAAGCCATGAAAAGTACCGACCCAAAAGTCTTGGTAGATATCAGGAAGCAAGTGCTTTAAACGTTGCTTCATTTCACTTGCAGCTTTGTTGGTAAAGGTAACCGCCATCACCTGAGATAAATTAAGAGATCCTTGCTCAATGAGCCAGGCAATGCGATTCACCAACACCCGTGTTTTACCACTTCCTGCTCCCGCTAAAATCAGGCTATTTTGGAGAGGGGCAGTGACTGCCTGATATTGTTCTGGATTTAATTTTTCTAACCATGAGACCACTTGCACAATCATTCCTAAAAAAAAATTTTTTCAATTATCCCTGATTTTATTTCAAGGGGCTAGTATTGGCTTCAGCAATTAAGTATTTTTTTAATTGCTGCAGTAACACTTGCAATTCTTCATCTTGATATGGGTTGTCTGGAAGCCCTTGCTGCCAGATACCATGTGGCCACAGCGGATCATCTTCATAGCGACCAAGCACATGAATATGCAATTGGGATACCATATTGCCAAGAGTGGCGACATTGATTTTTTTGGGCTTAAACACCGTTGCAATGAGATTCGACAAGGCCGTGATTTCTTCCATCAACAGCATTTGCGCTTGAACCTGCAAATGATACAACTCAGAGACATCGGCAATTTGTGGCACCAGAATAAACCAAGGAAAGCATGCATTATTTTTCAAATACAGTTTAGATAAAGCCCCGTCCCCTAAATATATTGCGCCATTTTCAATTCGCTCATCTACACAAAAAGCCATCGTACCTCCTATTAAAGCTGTAGCCATCTTATGGAATTTAAGATAGGATGTTTAAAAAAGTTAACCAAGTAAATACATCTATCTATGTCTAAGCGCCTGCTACCTATCCTATTACTCATCCCATTTGCTCTATCTGCTTATCATTACAGCAATCCAGAAGACCCCTTTGAAAAAGCTAATCGAGATATTTATAAATTTAACATGGCCTTTGATGCCACTATTTTAAAACCACCAGCCATTGCTTATCAACGCTATATTCCAGCGCCAATTCGGGCAAGCGTCAACAACATTTATACCAATGTTGGTATGTTACCTACCATTGGCAATGATATTTTACAACTACAAGGCAAACATGGTATCAATGATCTAGGCAGATTTATCATCAACAGCACCCTAGGTTTAGCCGGTATTGGCGATGTTGCCACCAAGCTTGGCATTCCGATGCACCGTAATGATTTTGGTTTAACCTTAGCGCACTGGGGTAATATCAAATCTCCTTATATCATGATTCCATTTTTGGGACCAGCCACTATCCGTGATGGCTTTGGCTTAATCGTTGACTATACCTTTTTTACACCATATCCATACATTCCAGATAATGCGCTATACGGCATTTTAGTCTTAAGATATGTGGATTTACGTTCCCAAATGCTTGATGATGAAAAACTGTTAAATAATGCATTAGATCCCTATGCCTTAATGCGTGATGCCTATTTTCAACATCGAAACCGACTCATCAGTATTAATAAAGGCCTAGATCTCAACACTGAGGATAATAGCCAAGCATTCTATGTTGAAGAAGAGGAAGTGCCTGCAGCAAATACAAAAGAAGCCTCCCCCTTTCCGATCACCACGGCTGAAAATATTATCAATAAACAACCTGAGATCCTTGCTTAGGCTAAGATCTCAGCACTAAGCCATTAAAAAAATGGAGAGCTTATGTTGCGTATTCCAAAACACAAGCTCTCCATATCGATTATAGGCAGAATGGTTTTTTTGTTAACTTAGCCTAAAAGTTTGGCTGTATCATATCTTGCAATACACTGGCAAATGTTGTTTCAGCTGGTGCAGGTGCGATAGGTGTTCCTAACGTATTCCCGTGGTCTCCTTCCGCAAACCAAACTGTTTTAATTTTATCATTCGATTTAAAGCATTTATTACTTTCTAAAGCGTAACTAATCGATGCATTATTTGGCACCAGCCAGTCATTGGTGGTATTAATAGCAGTAATCTTATTCCCGCCCTCTTGATAGGCCGTGGTATCTACCAAGTCAGTGAGTACTTGCTCTGTATCTAATCGAAGCCCGGTGATGGCAGCAAATAAATCAAAGCTAACAATAGGCAAAATTATAGGTTTAAACCCAAAAAACTGATTCACTGAAAATAAGCTACCTAACAAAGCACCTGTGATTGCGCCTAGAACCAAGCCCACTATTCCAAGAAACTCAATTAGACTAGCAATCAGATTGATCACGATATTAAGCGTTGAGCCCAATGCACCAAAACAATTATTTAGTATAATTCCACAAAAATATAATGGTAATGCAATCGATGTATTCAAATGACATGCAATCGCTTCAAATCCCTTGCCCAAAGCATAACCTATACCTGCCACTAAACTGCCTGCAAGTAAACCAATCGTTGCCATGCTTCTAGCAAATATACAAAAAATACTGACACCTAATAAGCCCATATTAATACTGGCCGTAGCTATTGTGGCCAAACGATGTTGAGCCAGCTTTTCATTCAGTTGTTCTTGCAATAAGGCTTTTGTACTTAGAAATCCTCGATCCATCAACAACCCCACATGAAAGCCTTCGCGATATAGTCTTTGTGCAACATGGGCGGCAACACCGCAACCCATTGACCAACCAGCTAACACAATATGTTGAGTCTGAGCTTCCAGGTGATCATCACGAATTAGACCCTTAACATGCTGATAGCCTGCTTCAAACCATTTTTCAGGACCACATTGATCCAATTCATATCGATTAATAGCGGGGTAATTAAAAAATACATGGTTCGCTTGGGGCGCAGCTTTTAAATGTTGCTGCATATATTCGAGATCTAGGCCATTTTGCCCATTACCAGGGAAGTGAACAATGTAGTATTGACTTGGTTCTGTTGGTTTGAACACATGGCTATCATAACCATCGGTTGCATATAGATGAAAAGAAAAATCTGGATTATTTTGTACATCTTCAGCATTCACGAAGTGAATTTGTTTCTGTAATAATTGATGAAACATTAAAGCCGAAAAAAACGTCGGCGTTAAAAAATATTTAGAAGGTAAAATTGCTAAAGAACGACGTAACTCATCCGGGAATTGGATAGACATGATCTCTCTCTACTGTTTAAAATAAAAACATTATACAACATTCCTCTTTTTTTTCAATATGTTTTTATTGTACTAGCATTGATCAAATAAAGTTCGCATGATATTATATTGGGTCATAAACTTACGTTGGAGTTGTTTGAATGGGGGATTATAGCGAAGCACTCAATCAGAAAATGCTTAATGGGGATGAGACAGGCTATAAACGCGAATTGTATCAATCTTATATGACAGGTCCTGAATGGCGAAATGTTGAGATGGTAGCGGAATATGGTCAGTTTTTAAAACAAGGTCGCTCGATGTTTCAATTTGTGTATTTTTCTCAATTAGCTGAGCTTTGGAAGGTCTTGTACCACGCTTATGCTAGTGCTCGACGACATCAAAGCATCTCTGAAATATTTTTTTCAGAATACATGCTAATGGATTTATTTGTGGTGTTTTTTACGACATTAGAATTACTCCCCAAAGGCTTTCTGTCATTGCTGCTATATCCGTTTCTTAAGGCAGAAAACAATACACAAATGCAAGCACATCTTGCAGAATTTTATATTGCATACGCTAATCAGTTAGAAACTATTCCTTTTTATGATCATGATTACAATAAACTACGTACTGAGTTGAGAGAAAAATACATCGCATGTAGCGACAGAACTTGGGTCGATTGGTTTAGTTGGACAGCGATATCGATTGAATTACGCGCCAAAACACTTCTTTCTATCCCTCTTAGTTATATGTTTCATCAAGACGCAGATAAAGCACTCGTCACGACCGATATATTAGTCAAATGCAATGTAAAAGATGTAGCTGATCCTGTTACAGCAAAGGATCACTTTAATGATAAATTGTCTGAAATAAAGAAACATCATCAGGTCACTTTGGTGGGTGAGGTTGAGGTCAAAGATAAAAAAGAGGACAAAGACCACATTTCAACCTATGCGCGACTGCGTGTGCCACGTTATAAGGCATTTAAACCACTGCTTGAGGAAATGGCTTTACAAGGTATCTTCATTCAAAAGATAGCCGGACAAGATTTGGTTCAGGTGAAATGCGAAATAAAGAGTCAAAATATTGAGGCGATGAAAGCCTGCGAGGCGGCTTTAAATCAAAAAGAAAATGTCACCTCCCTTTACACCTACAGTGATCGAATCAACCCCAACTATAAAGTGTGCTTATTTGAAGTACCGGTTAAAAATTTACATGATGCGCTAGAGAAATTTGAGGAAGATACTCAAGCCAGTGTTAGCTTTATTCACAATTTTTAAGGAATACAAATATGTCTGTTTTTTCTAGATTTATTGATAGCTTACCAAAATTAGGTCAATTTACAGCCATTCCTGCCGGCATCATTGATAGGGCTTATCTAGAAGAGCCCAAAGGCTTTTTCGCCAATGCTTGGGCTTTTTTCAAAGTTCGCGCCGTTTTTGCGTTTTTATTTATACCGCTGGCCGTGGTTGATTTAGTTAGCTCAGCTGTTCTTGGCCTAAGTTATGCGCTGCGCACTTTTTTAACCAGTGATGCCAAGCAGGCTAAACGTTTAGAGCAACAACAAAAATACGCAACCCTGTTCAGCAAAAACTTATTTGGTATCCTGGGTTCTATTTTTGGATTATTTAATCCGAAATTGGTTGCATTTTATTTCACGCCAGAAAAATCAAACCTATCAGGCGTGCTTGCTGGCGGCAGTTATTATCATGCTGCTGACGTAGAACGGGTACAACCTGATAGTATTGAAGCACTGCAACAACTGGTAAAACTAGCATCTGATAATGGCGATAAAATCATTCCTGTAGGGGCCGGATTCAGTCAAGGGAAACAATTTTTACCGGACAACCTGACAAATGATAAGAAAACCTTTGTCGTCGATTTGATTCATTTGAATCATGTTGAAATCCATGTGTCAGAAAAACGAGCCATTGTCGGTGCGGGAGCTCGCTGGGCAGATATACAATTCTTAGCAGATAAATCTAAGCTTGCTTTGAAAGTGATGCAGGCTTCCAATGTATTCTCAGTGGGTGGGTCAATTGGCACCAATATTCATGGCTGGGATCATCAAAATGGCGTGTTATCAAATACAATTGCATCCATCGACATCATTAATGCCCAAGGTGAACTTCAAACCTTAACACCAGAAGACGATTTGTTTCATAAAGTCATGGGTGGGTTTGGTCTGTGTGGCATTGTTATCCGTGCGACTATCCAACTGACGGATAATGAAAAGCTCCAAGAAATAGGTACTGAAGTCTCAACTAAAGATTATGCGGAGTATTTTTATAACAAAGTACTAAACGATGAACGCGCTAAAATGCATTTATACCGCTTATCCCTCGATCCGAATGACTTGTTAGGTTCAGGTGTTGCTGTTAGCTATATGAAGCAAGACATGGCTCCTGTCGTAACAAAACATTTAAGCATGGAATCTGCTCAAGGTACACGTTTTGAACGTGTGATGTTAAATATTGCTCGTCGTTTTGATTGGGTGCGTCGTTTTTACTGGCAAGGAGAGCGTGATCGTTTACTAGATAATGATTCACACCCCTTGATGACCACCAACGAAATCATGCAGCCTCCCATCAATGCCATGTTTAATCCTGCTGTGAGTGAAGCCGAATGGTTACAAGAGTATTATTTGCCACAAGATAATTTAGCTGAGTTTCTTGAGCGCCTTGGCCAATTGCTCATGGCCAACAAAGTCCGCTTATTGAATGCCTCTGTGCGCTTTGTGAAACAACATCAAGGGCCGCTGTCGTATTGTGATCAAGACGATCGGTTTGCCGTGGTACTTTGTTTTAACCAATCATTGCAAGCATCTCATGTGGTTCAAGCAAAAAAGTGGTTGCGACAAGCTCAACATATGACCGTTAAACTCGGCGGCGCCTATTATCTCCCCTACCAGCATGTGTCATCACCTGAAGCTTTTAATGCTGCATACCCTCGGGCAGCAGAATTTCAGGATGCTAAAAATAAGGTCGATCCCGCATATGTATTTACCAGCGGTTTTCATCAAAAATATTTAATTGCGAAAACCCCTGCTATTAATCATTTTAAAGCCGTGATGGATAGCAGCAATCCTCAAATGAAAGAAAGCTTCAGAGGCTTTCTGGATAATGTTTTACAGCGCATTGACAGTGATGCATTTTATACTTTATTAGAAGACGTAATTACATACAATGATTCGCATGAAGAGATCTATCAAGAATTGTGTCGTCGATTACCTGAGGTTATGCCATCAGCACTTGGTGGGCTCCAACGCATCTTAAATTCATTGTCATCGATTAAAAATGACTTGGGCGAACAAGCCAGGGGCTTGTTACCCAGACAGATGAAGGAAATCAATGGATTGGTTGAAATTGGATATCCTGGTCGTTTTATTGGTAAGTTTAAAGCGCACTACCGTGTGAGCGGAACAGTTGCCGCTGTCTATGAAGGCCCATCAGTGACTGATTATATTCAAACTGGTTTTCCACGACCTTATAATACCTTTGTCAAGTTAGATTATAACGAACCCAACTTGGCAAGCCTTGATAGTAACAGTGCCGATGTCATTACCTGTTATGTTGGCTTGCACCACTTCCCTATAGCGCCTGATGATAAATTGGATACCTTTTTAAAGGAAATTCGCCGGGTATTGCGAGACGGTGGAAAGTTCTTGTTGGTTGATCATGACATTGACTCTGATGCAACCTTGACCATGGCCCATATGGCGCATATGATTTTTAATGCCGTATCTGGAACATCTGTAGCAGAAGAGATGTCTGAGATCCGTAATTTCCAGCCAATGAACTATTGGAATGAACGCTTAGAAAAACATGGTTTGGGTGTGATGAATTCAAGTGATGAACACAAAATTCGTACAGGGGATCCATCAAGGAACCGCATGATGTGCTTTAAAAAAGCAGCTCCTGCCCCAGTTATTCAGCCCATCATCGACGCGCATATGCGTCAAATAGACTGTAATCTAGGTCATTCAAGCAATATTAGCACGTCACCAAATAGGTTCTTTGCCCCAGCTTCGGCAAACACTCAACATCCTACAGATACGGTTGAAGCGTTCAAATATATTGCTTAGATATTACAAAGCTCACTTAGGAAGCATTTAGTTGCCATGAAAGTCCTGTCAACTAAATGCTTCCGATGATAGACATCAATTGGCTAAATCCTACGGAAATCAACGATGTTCTGAGGCTTATGCACAACAAAGCTTAACTTGACAAACGCGTTAAATTTGTCAAAATTTGTTCATTGCTTATCTAGATAAATAATAATGATTGAAGTTGTGCTTTTTGAACCTGAAATTCCGCAAAATACCGGAAATATCATTCGTCTTTGCGCCAATGTTGGGGCAAAACTTCACCTTATTCATCCATTGGGCTTTGGCTGGGATGATAAGAAATTAAGGCGTGCCGGTCTTGATTACCACGAATTTGCTGATATCAAACACCATCATGATTGGGAATCTTTTGTGGCGCAACATCCAAATGCTCGACTTTTTTGTTTGAGCACTCACGCCACGCAACATTATCATGAGGTCTCCTTTCAAGCAGATGATATGTTGGTATTTGGTCCTGAAAGTAGAGGTTTACCAGGCTCTATTCGGCAAGCCCATCACCCCATTCGCCTGCCAATGACGCCAACAAGTAGAAGCCTCAATCTGTCAAATGCTGTTGCCATCACCATCTATGAAGCTTGGCGACAATTAGCTTTTATTGGTGCCAAGGACTTTCTGACAACTTAGGCTTATGATATGATTATTGTTTTGACTAAGTTTTTTTATCATGAAATGGTTAAATGATTATCAACAAAGCTTGGACATTTTTCAGCAAATGCTGCTACTCATTAATGCACTGATTCATTTTCTATTTGCCAGTGCGGTAGCAAATGACTGCGGCAAGCTAATCAAACAAGGTCTAAAACCAATTCTAACATCCCCTGCTACTTGGGCATTTACCACTTTACTCGGTGGTGTTTATGTTGCAGGCCTTTATTGGTTTTTACACCACTCCACGCTAACTCGCCATACTGGCAAACAGATTAAGGATACTCAAGAATGATAGGACTTATTGCCGCCAAACCCCTGGAAACTTTGTTAAAGCAAGAAGCGCCTCTGCTTATCGATGTGCGTCAACTTGATGAATGGAATCAAGGACATATCAAAGGGGCAACCCTTGTGCCACTAGATACCCTTCCTCATCAAATTCAAGATGTTTGTCCCGATATCACGCAAACTATTTACCTCTATTGCCAAAAAGGACGTCGCTCCCATCAAGCAGCGCTTATCCTACTTAGCCTTGGCTATCGAAATGTCCATGAATTAGAAGGTGGCATTGACACTTGGATTGAGGCAGGTTGTCCTTGCCAAAGCGCGTGATTCAGGCGATAATTTTGAAGTTTTTTTGATGAGATGACTGATGACAACTGATATAATCGAATTTTTACAAGGGCATATGCTTCTAGCAAGCATCTGGTTATTTTTATTCATTGCAATTATTGGGTTTGAGTTTTGGAATAAGCGCCAACAACCGCAAACAGTCAGCCCACAAGCGCTGGTTGATTTAATGAACCAAAGTAGCGTCAAAGTTATTGATATACGCACGGCGCAACTATTCAAAAAAGGACATATTTTAAACAGTAAAAATATTCCATGGCTAAGCCAAGATGAACAACTATTCAAATCATACCAAAACGATAATATTGTTTTGGTATGCCAACAAGGCATTCAAGCCAATAATCTTGCGCAAAAATTAAAACAAAATGGTTTTAATCAAGTGACCGTTTTATCTGGCGGTTTGCAAGAATGGCAGAGTACTCAATTACCGATAGTCAAAGGAAAATAAGATGACAACTGAAAATAATGCACAACACCAATTCTTTATTCAACGGGTGTATACCAAAAACATTTCTTATGAAGCCCCTAATGCGCCTGCTATTTTCCAGGAAGAATGGGAACCCGAACTCAATCTTGATTTGAATGTCAAAAACCATCATTTAGATAAAGATATGTATGAGGTTATTCTAACTGTTACCGCCCAAGTGAAAAGTAAAAGTAAAACCGCTTTTTTAGTTGAAGTCGAGCAAGCTGGGATTTTCACCATCCAAGGAGCAGCAGAGGAACAACTCGAGCATGCTTTAGGTAGTTTTTGTCCTGCATTACTCTTTCCATATGCACGTGAAATCATCTCTTCTGAAGTCACCCGTGGCAGTTTTCCTCCACTGGTTTTGTCTCCAGTTAATTTTGATGCCATCTACTGGCAACAAAAACAACAAGAAACAGAAACACCAAAATCATGACTAAATCAGCTCCCCAAGAAATTGCTGTCCTCGGCGCAGGTTCCTGGGGAACTGCTGTTGCCATAGCCCTTGCCCATCAAGGACATCATGTCCACTTATGGGCAAGAGATACCAGTTTTCTGCAACATGAGCAAAATGAAAAATACCTTCCTGGTATTGCTTTTCCAAAAAACTTAACAGTCGAAGTGGAACTCAATCAGGCCTTACAATGTCCCAATATTCTAATTGGGGTACCCTCTCATGGCTTTATGGATTTGATAAGCTTAATACCCACCCTACCCAAAAGAGGAATAGCTTGGATCACCAAGGGCATTGAACCTAAATCCTTTCGTCTATTCAGTGATATTTTACAAGAGAAATATGGTGATCATTTACCCATGGCATTGATAAGCGGCCCCTCTTTTGCCAAAGAAGTGGCGGCACAAAAACCAACCGCCTTGGTGGTGGCTGGAAACACAGCAACAATTCGGCGACATTGGCAATCATTACTGCATTCTGATATCAATCGAGTGTATACAACAGCTGATTTGATTGGTGTTCAAATCTGTGGCGCAGTCAAAAACGTATTGGCTATAGCTTGTGGCATCAGCGATGGATTGGCTTTTGGCGCCAATTCCCGAGCCGCATTAATTACCCGTGGTCTTGCTGAAATGACTCAATTAGGGTTAGCAATGGGAGCAACAGCTGCCACATTTAGTGGGCTTGCAGGCCTTGGTGATTTGGTACTAACCTGCACGGATAATCAATCACGAAACCGACGCTTTGGATTATATCTTGGTGAAGGTCTGAGTTTAAAAGATGCAGCACATCAAGTAAAACAAGTGGTTGAAGGTCTTCATAATACTGCTCAAGTCGACAACCTTGCTAAGCGTTTCAACATCGAAATGCCTATTGTCAATGCGGTTCAAACCATTCTCAGCCAAGAGGCAAGCGCCGAAGAAGCCGCTAAAAGCTTGCTGCAACGCCCAGTTAAGCATCATGACGTCTAATTATAGCTTGGGGTTTTTCTGATCTTGTTATGTGAGGCCTTTCCCCTTCATTCCAATAGGAGCACTAGGAGCACTAGAATCACTAGGAGCACTAGAATCACTAGGAGCACTAGGAGCACTAGGAGCACTTTGTTTTCTGCTTGCAACAACCGCTTTTATCTGCTGTGATGACATCCATGTCGCAGAAAGGGTCCCTTCAGTTGAAAGATCGTCTACTAATTTTTTTAGCTTTTGCGCGACAGCAGTCGAATTTTCAGGATTCCAGTAGTTTTTAAACCATTGTGTCTTCGAATCAGGATTAGAACCAGCAATCATATTATCAAGCTTAGGCAGAGCCTTCGCCATTGCTTTTTTGGTTTCTATTTCTCTGTGCGGTTCAATAATAGAGCGGGCGAGTTGCTGTTGAAAGTTAACCAGCCCTTTTTGGGTCAAGATTGATTGAAGTGGACTCTGCTGGTCGGCGGTGAAGTATGGCCTAACAAAATCCTGATAGAACTTATCATCATTATTACCTTCTTCATCTTTAAAGAAATGCTTAGTGGCATGATACACCTTTTGAAATTCTTCTCTTTTAATACTTAAAATACCATTATTCATTTCAAATGCTGTTTGAAGAAGTAAAGCTTTTACAAATTTTTCCTTAAACTCACGTTGTTCCTGAGCATTCATATTGCTGAAATCAATCTTTATTGTGCTTGGAATACATCCATGATGCATACTTACATAAAGCTCAGCCATTCTTTCAATTGACTTAATATATGCTTGTTCTGTATCAAAACCAGCTTTAGAAGGAATAGTTAAAGTGGGTAATGATTGTTTTTTCCTTGGTTCAACCGTTACTGTAGTACTGTCTCCAAAATCCAAACGCATTTTTGCCTGAGAAGAATATTCAAAAGCATATTTGGGGTCACCGATAGGGAGACTTATTTCACCAGCCTGAGCATCTTTTAGAGCTGCGTTCGCTCCAGGGAACTCATAGTGAATCCCTTTAAGCTGTGTATATATAGAAAAGGGTAACTCAAACGATTTCTTTTGATCCGAATGCAAAGATAAGAAGCTATCAAGAAGCGGTTCATCTTGTTTCGGGGTCGTACTTGATTTATATTGTTCAATAGACTCTTTCAAAACCTTTGTACTTGCCATGTCAAGACTAGGATTTTTCTTTGCTATTGCATCAAGTAGAGCTATTTCCTCAAAATTAATAGGTTTAGGTTCAGCAAGCTCAGGGCTAGATTGTTTAAATTGTTTTAAAAGTTTACTGAATTCAAGTTCTTTTTGATATAAATACAGGGTATTGATTGTTCCATCCTTATTTTTAGAATCAGCACTCAAAGCCTTGAAGCGCTGAACCGAATCTAGGTTAAGATATGCATCCATCTTTTCAGTAAATGAAACGGATTCTTTTTTTGGTGTTTTGGCTAGTTGAAAGGCTTTAAGCTCTTCAATAGCTTCTTCTATATTCGTAACGGACTTGGCTTTAGCAGCAGCAGTAGTAGCAGCGGCAGCGGCAGCAGCGGCATCGGCAAAGGTAGCTCCGACTTTTCTATTTTTTCTGACTGCTTGAAGATATTCGCAAGCAGTTTCAGCGGCATCATTTATCTTTTGAAAGAACAAAGGTCTATTGGCGTATTGTACTTTGGCTTCTACACGACATATTGTTAAGGCTTGTTGGATCTTTTTAGCTTCAGTATAGGCTAAAGAGGTTTCCTTTTTAGTTTCATCAGAAGACTTATTACTTTTAAGCTTTTGTCTAGCGTCCGCAATTTTTTTAGCAGCTTCAGCTAATAACTCCGATAATTTTATGACTGTTTCAGCAGCATCTCCTTCAGCTTTTTGGCTAGCATCAAATACTTTACTAGCGACGTCAAAAGAATTTCCTGGTTCACATTGTTCAACAGCCTTAAAAAATGTGCGTGCACAAACTACGCCGCTTTCGGAAGTGTCTCTTAAATTCAATCGTTCAAAAATTGACGATGCTGCTTCTCTGGCTACTGTAACGGAAGCTTTTGCATCATCAGCGGCTTTTTGAGCAGCTCCAGCAAAAGTTTGGTGTTTTGAGGCTTTTTGAGCAGCTCTAGCCGCAGCTTCAGCCGCATCTTTGGCTTCAGCGTAGGCTGAAGTTGCACTTACTAAAAGTTGAGCTACTATAGTTATATTAGGGGCTTCTTCAGCTTGTTGGGCGGCGGCTTTGGCTTGGGCGGCGGCTTCGGCAGCAACAGCATAAACACCGGCCAAGCATGCTCGAATGAATACATCTGTGTCACTGACTAGTGCAAGCCCCGCACAAGCTAATGCCAAAGCATTAAACCCATGACGAGCAATATTTAAGTAAGTAAGCGATTTTTCTGGTTGTTTATACATAATAAATCCCCGCTGTCCATTGGAGATATGCCCAGCAGCAGCTTTGAAACCAACTGGTTGAGGAACAATTGCTGTTTCAGTTTCAGCTTCAGCTTCACCGTCATTTTCTAGTGCAAGGACTTGATCTCCTGATTTATTGGATTCGGTTTCGCGAGTTGCATAAACGTAAGTGCCATACAAAGCGCTTAGTGCAGATACAATCCATGAAGCTGATGTTCCTCCTGATTGTGCTGCTAATACTATCACCGCCCCTGCCAATGCTACTTTCGAAACGTCAATGCACGTTGAGTATTGATTAGAATATTTTTCAGGCATAATAATTCTCCACTATCCATGTATTTATTATACCATTTTTTTAGACAAATGTTGGGCTAAGCGTCGATTAATTTTACTTCATTAACAGAAATGGGCTCTTGCAGAAAAATTTCACCAATGCGACAAAATCGTTCTACCGCATCAGTCACGAGATAAGTGGTATGGGCTTGAACTGCTGGAGCCAATAAATTGCGTAAACTTAAGGCTTGAGCAAGAGCGTGAGCAGTAGCTGTTGCTGAATCCACCACATTTGCTTTTGGCAGAAGTTCTTGTATTAAAGGCTTAAACACTGGAAAGTGGGTGCAACCCAGTAAGACCGTGTCATCATGGTCGCTATCTTGTAAGTAATGTTTTAAAGTAAGGCGGGCAATATCATGGGCAACAATCCCCTCTTCAGCTAAAGCAACCAATAAACTACATGCCCTATCATCAATTTTTGCATCAGGCAGTCGTGCATGAATGGCTTGATGGTAGGCTTTAGATGCAATCGTTGTCTCTGTGGCTAACACCAAAATACGCCCTGATGTAGATGCCTGCGTCGCTGCAATTGCACCAGGTTCTACCACACCAATCACTGGCAAGTCAGGATAAAGCGCTTGTAGGTGGAAAAGTGCTGCAGTTGTTGCGGTATTACAAGCAATCACCAAGGCTTTGATTTGTTTTTCCACCAAAACCTTGGTCATTTGTGTGGCATAATGCTGCACAGTCAATGAACTTTTAGTGCCATAGGGCAAGCGTGCTGTATCACCTAAATAGACAAAAGACTCATGCGGTAAACACTGGCGCAGCGCTCTTAAAACCGTCAAGCCTCCCATGCCTGAATCAAATACCCCAATTGCTAAACGTGAACGGTCCACATTGCCCCCTTGATTTATGCCTACAGTTTATCCAAAAAAACAACACTTTTCTAGGTTTTTGCAGGTAATAAAAAACGAAAATTTTTCTGAATTTGATTGAAATCAAATTTATCCAGATATAAAAATATACTCATCCATGAACTTAGTGCTGCCTGATCGCGAATTTGCGGCGGTAAAAAAGCCGGTCTTTCTAATAAGCCCATATCCCTTAATTCAACTAGCAACGGTACATCTTCCAAGGTGATTTTACCAACAAACAATAATTCAACCACATCAACTTGATGTTGCGCAATGGTGAACATAATAAAGTTATAAGCCAATAAAAACCCTTTGGCATATGATAAGTCTTTGGTAAAGGGCCCCCCCTCTGGCAAGCTGCCCCTGAAAATACGCACTGTATGCGTATAACTTTCAAATTCAGCAAAACCACTAGCTTGGAAATGTCGAAACACATCTAAAAATGTTGCCCCACGCATGACCATATCCATGGCAATCACACGGTTAGTGATTTTTCGCATACGACTCGGATAAGAAGACAACGTAATGACCTCGGTCAACACTGCAAGCCCTTCTTGTAACACACTACATGAAGGCGATCCTTTGCCTAAAAAAGAACAATATGGCTGATGAGAACCGTTTAATGTTGTGCCTATATGTACCCAGCCCTCATGGAC
>RGPR01000290.1 GCA_010030245.1 Gammaproteobacteria bacterium | reverse complement strand
CTATTGCTGCATTGACCACATCCTTGTCATATAATATACCTTGGTTCTTCATGACTTCTTTTAAGGCCTGTTGGATACCTAAAGCAGGGCGGTAGGGACGAAAACTATTCATTGATTCGATGACATCAGCCACTGCGATAACACGAGCTTCGATTGAAATTTGTTTTTGTTTTAAGCCATTAGGATAACCAGAGCCATCAAGGCGCTCATGGTGCTCTAATACAAAGCGAACAATGTTTTGTTCAAATTTCAAGGTGCTCAATATATCTGCGCCTACTTGAGGATGTGTTTTTAGTAAATTACTTTCTTCTACTGACAATCCTCTGGGGTTTACTAAAATTTCCAGTGGGATTTTAAATTTGCCAATATCATGTAACATCGCTGCAAGGTGAATCCCTATGATTTTTTGTTCAGATAACTTCATATATCTGGCGATATGGACAGCGAAATCAGCCACTCGATATTGATGTCCTGCAGTGTAAGGATCGCGAGCTTCAATAATGGCGGATAAGCAGCTAATGATTGAGTTTAAATGATGAATTTTTATGGTGTCAAGCTCAGCCTCCAGGGATATTTTTTTTACTCTATCTGTGATGTCTCGAATATTACATTGAATCACGGTATTATCAGCGACAGTATATGAGTTGCAAATGAATTCAACAGACATCAAATCACCACTGGCTTTGCGTAAATCAATGTTTTCATAGCGGATATAGCCTGTAGTAATCAATTCTTTAAAAATGGCTGCAGCTTTAATTTTGTCTTCAATAAAACCTATTTCCCACAATTTTTTGCCAATAAAAAAATCTCTATCGTAATTAAGAATACGACATAGAAATGGGTTCACATCGATGATACTACCATTTGGATAATCCAAGATGAGAATACCATCTTGCGCACATTCAAATAAACGTTGATAGTGTAGGTCCATTAACGTTCTGTCGTAAGTTGGTTTCTTCATGAAGTTCACAAGTTGAGTTGTTTATAATTAAATTATAGAACAAAAAGTGAGCAAAGATATGGGGGCTATTCTTTACTGTTGTACCAAGATGAAAATGTCACATTGGTAACAAAATGATTTTGTCACATATGATTATGATTTAACCTAAATGTTTCATAGAACATTTAGGGAGGATTGTTGTATGGAGGTACTTGTGATGAATCATCAGGAAAGGCAAAGAAAAGCTGTATGTGAAATGATCAAACAAAG
>RGPR01000289.1 GCA_010030245.1 Gammaproteobacteria bacterium | reverse complement strand
AGTGGTGAGCATGGCAGGAAGTTTGGCATAATGTGCTCTCATACAGGCTTTTAAGTCTTCCATGATAACGAGAACACCGCGTTCGGCAACTTTAGGTTGATATACTGCCATGGCTTTTCCGAGTCTTTTTTCTTCTCCCGGGGTTAGGGCCATCATAGATGACTCTTTGTGTGAAGCTGTGCCACATAAACCTAATCCTGCGGCTTGTCCAGCGGCATAAGAAGACACATATGGAAACGTCAGTAGTCGGTGAATAACAGGCTCATCTTCATTCTCAAAGGCGAGATTATATGCCAGAAATCCCTCTGCGCTTATCATTTGTTGAACGAGATCTGGAGAAGCAAGTTCTATGAGTCGATTGATAATGTCGAGATGCCCATTTGCAGCCGCTTCAGTAAATGAGCGAAAATTCTCTGCTGCTATCATCGCCTTAATAAGTGGTTGAAAATCTTGATCGAGTAGGTTAATAATGCCGAGATGCCCATTTGCAGCTGCAATAAAAAAAGCTTCAAAATTCTTCGATCTTACCATATCTTCCTTAATGCCTGCGGGCGTATATTGTAGGAGTGTACGCATAGTGGATGAATCACTATTATCTGCCGCTTTACGAAATATGTAGAAATCATCCTCGCGCAACATATCCTCAATTGGCGCTTGGCGATGTGTCATCAGTCGAGCTATGATATGATTGTGGTTATTTTCAGCTGCAGCAAGCAAGGCGCCAAAATTATCTGCACGCATCATCTCTACAATTGGTGCTTGGTCATGAGCCATAAGTTGTTCGATGATTTCAAGATTCCCATTTTCAGCTGCATCACGAAATGCGCTAAAATTATTTACACTTAACATCTCTACAATTGGTGCTTGGGGAACTGACATCAGTCGGGCTATAATCTCCAGGTTGCAATTTTCAGCTGCATCACGAAATGCGCTAAAATTATCTGCTTGGATCATCTCTATAATCGGCGCTTCGGGAATTTCCATCAGTCGATTGATGATTTCAATATTCCCACATTCTGCTGCATCACGAAAGGCGTAAAAGTCTCGTGCTTTTAGCATGTCTATCATTAGCTCTGGGGAAAGTTCGATGAGTCTGTCGATGACTGGGAGGTGGCCATTTGCTGCCGCACCACAAAATGCTGACAGGGCTCGTGCGCTTAGCATGTCTGTCATGAGTTCTGGGGCAAGTTCGATGAGTCTGTCGATGACTGGGA
>RGPR01000288.1 GCA_010030245.1 Gammaproteobacteria bacterium | reverse complement strand
ATGATCATCAATGATAATTTCATTGATAGATTTACGTAAATTATCTCGTATAGAACGCGTAATGACATCGCCTTCTAGATGAATAAGACAAGGAGCACTCTGGGATTGATAAGCATTTTGGATCGCTTGCCATTGTTTCAACAGCATTTCTAAATCATGCTGCAAATCTTCTGTACGCTTACCCACGCCTGCGGTACGGATAATCAAACCCATATCTTCGGAAACATTTAATTCGCTTAATGTTTCTTTAAGCTCATCTCTATCTTCGCCTTCAATACGACGTGAAATTCCGCCAGCATGCGGACTATTGGGCATTAAAACCAGATAACATCCTGCTAAGGTGATAAAGGTAGTTAGTGCTGCACCTTTCGTTCCACGCTCTTCTTTTTCAATTTGAATCAACAACTCTTGACCTTCTTTAATCAGAAGATTCACAGGTTGAGGATTGGCTTCATCGAAAGGTTGGCAAAAATAATCAGGCGAAATTTCTTTAAGAGGAAGAAATCCCTGTTTTTTAGCACCATATTCTACAAAAATAGCATCTAAACTTGGCTCTCGTCGTGTGACGACACCTTTGTATATATTTCCCTTTTTCTTAATTTCATTAGGACACTCAATATCAAGGTCATACAGTAAATTATCTTTGATTAATGCAACTCGAATTTCTTCATTTTGTGTGGCATTAATTAACATCTTTTCGTTTGTTTCTATCGCCATAGTAATTCTCTTTGGGTCATTGTGCTACCCAATCGAGTACAAATATAGTACATTAGACGTTGGTAATTATTCCCTGTGATTTACAGCAATTATTTTTTCGTGCTGTGAGGGTATATCCGTATTATCAGTATACCGGTATTCATTCTTGGGTGCTTACCAAACGTAATGCTAAAGTTTATGGTCTCGATGATAGCACATCATTTATTTAAGGCTGATGCAGTACAGTATTTTGCATGATATGATCATATCCAGTGTTTTTAATTTAACACAAGATGATTCCAAGATGTACATTTAGGGCTGTAGCATCATCAGCTCTGGGTTTCTTAAAAATTCTTTCGGGTTAAAAAACAACCCTTAATGACCATAGTATCAAAAAAATAGGTTAGAGGAAATAGTTGAATGGAACAGGTAAGCTATCAATTAATTGATAAAGAGCAAGATATTGGACAACGTTTAGATAATTTTCTAATTAAAACCCTTAAAGGTGTCCCCCGGAGTCGTATTTA
>RGPR01000287.1 GCA_010030245.1 Gammaproteobacteria bacterium | reverse complement strand
ACTGAAAGTTATGGTCATGGCAAGATTTGCTGCCAATATGTTAATGCGCTCAGGAATCATGCTAGGGTTTGTATGTTTAGTTCAGCATGGTGGGTTTCTAGGCAATTGGACTGAAACTTAAAGTGTTTTTAAATCTTGGGCTTTGGGTTGATTTGACAATCGATCATCTTTTGTCACCTTTATTTTTCTTGGTTTATTATGGTATTTTATTTTCAAATCGTCTTTAAAGAGATTCTAAATGTGTTTGCTTGTGATTTGATGTCTTCTTTTGTATTTTCACCCATGCGTTTAAGGTTTTTTACTTGCATTCCCATTCGTGGGTTTGATGAAAGAAGTTTTTCGTGTCGAATTAGAAAATCCCAATACATTGTGGTTATTGGGCAAGCGTCAACACCCACTGATTTTGCAGGATCGTATTTACAGCTTTTGCAATAATTTCCCATGCGGTCAATGTATTTTCCTGATGCGATATAAGGTTTGGAAGCCATAACGCCCCCGTCGGCGTATTGAGACATACCAAGCGAGTTCGGCAGTTCTACCCACTCGACCGCATCCACATACACCGCAAGGTACCATTCATGAACTTGCCTTGGTTTGACTCCAAATAAAAGGCAAAACAGCCCAGTTACCATAAGGCGCTGGATATGATGCGCATATCCATGCTTGAGGGTTTGTCCTATGGCTTGGCTTAGACAATTTAGATCAGTTTTTGCCGTCCAGAAAAAGTTTGGAAGATCGTGATTGGCATCAAGATAATTTCTCTCAAGATATTGGGGCATAAATAGCCAGTAAATTGCGCGGACATATTCCCTCCAGCCAAGAATCTGCCTTATGAAACCCTCAACTGCTGCCAAAGGGGCTTTTCTAGATTTATAATATTTTTCAGCCTCTTTAATGACTTTAAGCGGGTGAAGGATGTGCAGGTTCATAGCCGCAGCAAGTCGGGAATGATACAGCCAGGGTTGGTTTGTCCACATTGCGTCCTGGTAATCACCAAATTGCATCAAACGATTGTCAAGAAAATCTTTGAGGGTATCCTCAGCTTGGGCGGAGGCCACAGGCCAGTCGAAATGATCCAAGTCACCAGGATGATCAGGAAATAGTTCATTCACCAGTTTTATGACTTGCTTGGTTATTTTATCTGGTTGAAAAGTGATAGGGGTTGGTAATAGCCCTGGTCCATCCTTTGGAAAACTTTTACGGTTTTCGGAATCATAATTCCAATCCCC
>RGPR01000286.1 GCA_010030245.1 Gammaproteobacteria bacterium | reverse complement strand
CATTTATGGAAGCCCCGTGTTTAACATCTTTCTTACCCTCCCTTTGTAAAAGCTTCTTAGGACAAGATCTGATTATACCGGGTGTTCCATCTTATTGGTGCGGGGATCACGAATCTCTTAAATATGTAATAAACAATCTTGATAACATGGTTTTGAAAAACGCATTCACATCAAGGCGATCAGAACCAATTTTTATAGGGACATTATCCAATAAAAAACGCGAAGAATTCATAGCTCAACTTAAAAACTCACCACAAAATTTTGTAGCACAGGAAAAGCTTCAACTTTCAACTGTTCCAGTGATGGGTGATAACGGGATTGAACCTCGACCTTTGGTTTTAAGAAAATTTTTGTGTTCTCATAATTCAGATTATTCTGTCATGCCCGGTGGTTTATGCAGGTATTCTTCCAGCCCCCTAAGCCAACTTTTATCAGTACAAAAAGGTGGCGGAAGCAAGGACACCTGGGTTTTATCTTCAGGGAAAGTTAGCACATTCAGTTTGCTCAACCAAGGCATTGACCCCATAGAGATAAGCAGAGGTGGGAGCGATCTTCCGAGTAGATCTGCTGATAATCTTTTCTGGCTTGGAAGATACACTGAAAGAGCAGACGGTTTAGCTCGTTTGCTTCGTGGAATTTTTCTAAAATTAATCGAATCACTCAAAATAGCAGATAGTTTTGAAATTAATTCAATGTTAAAAATCCTATCTCAATATTCACAGGCTTTTGGCCCAATCAAATCCGAAACTAACGACAAAGAAGAACTTAACCATCACCTACTTTCAATGGTTTACGATAGAGATAAAATAGGTACCTTTGCCAATGATCTTCAATCTATTTACAGAACCGCCAGTTCATCAAGAGATAGAATATCAATTGATATGTGGCGCGTCATAAGCACACTGGAAATTCCTTCAAACCCAGATTTAAATATGATGCTTGAGCAACCTGAACATTCCAATCTAATTACCATTCTTGACCTTCTAAACCACAATATTGTTGTTCTTGCTGCATTTGGCGGTTTAATTGCTGAAAGTATGACCCGTGGGCACGCATGGCGGTTTCTTGATATGGGCAGAAAAATCGAAAGGGCATCTCAAACAATACGATTACTAAAAGGTTGCATGATTGAAGTTTCTTCATCTGATGTTTCCCTGTACGAATCAATTCTAGAAATTGCTGACAGTTTGATGACATTCACGCGAAGGTATTTAAACAAAATAAACCCCG
>RGPR01000285.1 GCA_010030245.1 Gammaproteobacteria bacterium | reverse complement strand
CAGAAAAATTGAACCGAATGCGCCGATTGAAATTCATTATGTGCATTTAGAAAATCATCATCAAATCATTGTTCTCGAAGTACAAGCAGGAAAGTATGCGCCATACACCTATGATGGCCGTTCGTTTGAACGCACCACATCCAGTACTTCAAGAATGACGCAACATCATTATGAACAACTGATTATCAAGCGAGGCCATCAAAATCACGCTTGGGATAAGGATTATGCAGAAAATTATAGTATGGATGATCTCGATCACAATGAAATTCGCCTCATGATACAAGATGGCATCGATCAAAATCGCATTAGTTCTGAAGTGATTCATTATAGTATTGACCGCATACTGAACCAGCTCGAATTAATGTGTGATGAAAAAATTACTAATGCAGCCGTCGTATTATTTGCGAAAAAAATGAGCCTAGATTTTTTCCAATGCACCATAAAAATGGCACGCTTCAGAGGAAAAGATAAAACCGGTGATTTTATTGATAACCAACGCTTCTCTGGGAATGCATTTCAAATCATCCGAGCAGCAGATGCGTTTGCAGCCAGACACTTGCCGATTGCCAGTCATTTTGAACCAGGCCAGATTAAACGCATTGATCAACCCGCCGTCCCCAATCGTGCCTTGCGAGAGGCATTAATTAATGCCATATCTCATCGCGACTATACCGCTTATACGTCAACCATTTCGCTCGCTATTTATGATGATCGGCTCGAATTGTGGAATGCAGGTACGTTACCTAATCGTTTAAAATTAGAGGATTTACGATCATCACATGATTCTCACCCAAGAAATAAACAAATTGCTATGGCTTTTTATGAGCGAGGCTGGATAGAAATGTGGGGAACGGGTACGACTCGTATGATTGAGTTCTGTCGAAAAAATGGAACACCAGAACCTGAATTTCGTGAATATGCGGGTGGCTTTGCGGTTATTTTCCCGTTTAAAGAAGTCATGAATACCGAAGCTACAGCCCAATTGAATTTACATCATATTCGGTTAACACCTCGCCAAGAAGAGATTATATCCATCTTAAAAGGAACCGTTGAATTATCAGGAGCACAGATTCATGAGCAACTTCACGTTAAAATACCCATGCGAACACTGCAATATGAATTAAATAAGTTGAAGAAATTAGGTCTAATTTCCTCAAAAGGACATGCGAAATCTTTTGTTTGGAGTTTGATGACATAAATGTTGCGGCAATGTTGCGGCAATGTTGCGGCAATGTTGCGGC
>RGPR01000284.1 GCA_010030245.1 Gammaproteobacteria bacterium | reverse complement strand
TGTTGGCTATGAATGGATGGATTCTGATTGGAAACCTTTCATCGGTGCAGGTGCCGCTGGCGAATTTGCTAACGACAACAATGCATTTGACCAATGGCATGTATTTGTCAATGGTGGCGTTTCTTTCTAAGCTGATTTAGCTTAAAAAATGTAAGCGCAAACTTAACTAGTACTTGAAAAGGGCCGAGTAAAATCGGCTCTTTTTGTTACCTAATTTATTCGTATTCTTTTTCAAGCAACGCAAGGTACTGATCAAAGCGATAAACTTTATTGCGTTTATTTACTATATTTTCAGAAACAACACCATGCACTACAAAAACACTCAAAATAGCCTGCGCTGTGTTATATGCCTTACCCACATGCTGAGCCATCTGAGCAACACTCATAATTGGTTGTCTAAAAAGAATATTCAATGCAAGAGTTGCCGTATCTTGTATCTTTGAAAAATCATCATGATCTTGAATAATATTTTTTAACTTATTTTCTAGAGTTTCTATTTCTTGTGCACGTGCATAAGCATCTAAAGCACTATCACGGACAGCCGTAAGATAATAAACAATCCATCCTTCATAATCACCCTTAGTTCTCACAGCATCAAGTTTTTGATAATATTCAGCATGATGTTTTTTAAAATAATATGATGGATAAAGAATTGGTGAATGCAAAAGATTACTATCAATCAACATTAAAACAATTAAGAGCCTTCCTATACGCCCATTGCCGTCTAAAAATGGATGAATTGTTTCAAATTGAACATGTGCAAGACCTGCCTGAATTAATGGTGGTAATTCAGATGGTTCATTAATATATCTTTCTAGCTCACCCATTAATCTTGGTATTTCTGGTGCTGGAGGTGGAACAAGACTACCAACACGCACTGATTGTTTTCTAAATTGTCCAGGATCAGCACTTTCTCCTGCGCCTGCAGACATTAATTCTTCATGTGCTTTTAAAATAACTCTTATTATTAAAGGTAAATTATCTTCTTTAATCATTTTTAGAGCAGCTTCTAAAGCTTTCGTATAATTCAGAACAAGCTGTGTTTCTTTACTCATTTTAGCACCATCACCTAATGGATGAGTAAAAACATCAATTAATGTTGTATGAATACCTTCAATGGCAGAAGATAATAAAGCCTCTTTAATCACATACCCTTTAATAAACCTTTCTTGATCAGGCACTCTTAAGCTTATTTCATTTAATTTTCCTAATGCAAAGTTTGCCTGTCCATAAAGATCCATAATTTCAACAGTAAGCTCA
>RGPR01000283.1 GCA_010030245.1 Gammaproteobacteria bacterium | reverse complement strand
AAACAAGAATAATTTAGCTAAAATATGATGATACTACTTTCGCAAATAATAATTCAATGATGCTCTCTTGCTGTGGCGTCAAATCAACTTTTTCATCACTGTGATTGAATAATAAATCAATATTTTCATCTAATAATTGAGCTAACTGCGATCCGGTAATCGGGGCATAACTTTGTTGCGCAAAAACTGTAGCATCAAATCCTAGGGTTTGTAATAAGTATTCTGCTTCATGTGCATTAATTGGAGTGATATGATTACATGACGCTAACAACTCAATCAACCCAAATAAACCTGTACGGTTGCTGAATGCTTGTGCAATTAAATTTTGTAGTAGCATTTGTGCTGCAACAGGCTGCGCCATTGCTGGTTGTGTGCCTGCCAAACCAAATATTGGCTGCGACCATGTCATAGCTTGTTGCATGGATGGCAAATCACATACTTGCTGGCGCCTTGCAATTGGTCTCATAATTTCAAAGCTTGGCTGCTCTGCAGTAGTTGCACTTGCATCACCAGTTGGCACTGCAGTTGTTTTTGGTTTTTGTGTAGTAAATGCCGATCTTTTGCTTGGAGCGAATCTTTTTTGAGAACCGCTTAGAGTAATTTGCACAGGTTCATCAGTTTGTACTTCAGCATCCTTTAAAATTTTTGCAGCAACTTTTTCGCATAGAGTTTTAGCAACAGTTTGGCCCGCACCACCACTTGCACGTGCAACTCTACCGCCAGCACTGGCAAGAGCTGATGACCCACTATCTGCTTTGCTTGCAGATGCTGGACTTGATGCAAATTGACTGCTTGATATTTTAGGTACACTTGAAACTTTATCCGCCTGAGCATTTAATAATATCATTTCTTTTTTTTTACCATGAGCATAATCTATGGCTTTTCTGCCGTCCTTATTTTGTAAATTAACATCAGCACTTTGCTCTAAAAGTTCTCTAATAACTTCAGTAAAATCAACATGTCCAAACATTGCTGCATACATTAAGGCTGTCCAGCCATGCGCAGTTTGTGCATTAACATTGGCACCTTTTTCAATCAGCAATCTAACAACTTCAACATGCTCGGCACTTGCTGCATGCATCAAGGCTGTCGAGCCGTGCGAATCTTTTGCATTAACATCAGCGCCACTGGCCAAAAGATCTCTAACAACCGCAACATGTTCAACTCTTGCTGCAAACATTAAGGCTGTAATGCCGTGCGAATTTTTTGCATTAACATCAGCGCCACTGGCCAAAAGATCTCTAACAACCGCAACATGTTCAA
>RGPR01000282.1 GCA_010030245.1 Gammaproteobacteria bacterium | reverse complement strand
CTTTATAAAGACTACGATACACCTGCAGGTGTCTTCCCCGTTCTTAAAGATGTAAATTTGACGATTGATGAAGGAGACTACGTTGCTATTATGGGACCATCAGGTTCAGGCAAATCAACTTTCATGAATATTTTAGGCTGTCTTGATCGTCCCACAAAAGGTGAATATAAATTAGATAATCAATCAGTGAAGTCTTTAGATCGTAATGAACTAGCTAAACTTCGTAATAAAACAATTGGCTTTGTGTTTCAGGGATTTAATTTACTTGCTCGCTCTTCACTTTTGGATAATGTGTCGCTTCCACTGGTGTATGCAAGTGATAACAAATCCTTGCGCGATGAAAAATCTAAAAAATTATTAGATAAAGTAGGCTTAGGTCAATATCTCCATTCAAAACCTAATCAGATTTCTGGTGGACAACAACAGCGTGTTGCAATTGCACGAGCACTTGTAAATAAACCACGCATCATCCTTGCTGATGAACCTACAGGTAATCTTGATAGTAAGACGAGTGAAGAAATTATGGATTTATTTGATGGTTTAAATAAAGAAGGTATCACCATTATTATTGTGACTCATGAAACAGATATTGCAGAACATGCGAGTCGACAAGTGCGTTTTCTAGATGGAAAAATTGTAGAGGATAGTCGCCATAAAAAAGCAAAGGTGAGGGCTTAAATGTTTTTTTCAATGTTAAGTGAAGCCTGGCACGCAATGAGTGCAAATCGTCTGCGCACATTCTTAACCATGTTAGGTATGGTTATTGGTGTGGGTGCTGTCGTACTTATGATGGCAATCGGTGAAGGTGCACAGCAATCAATCAAAAGATCGATTGATTCCATGGGCAGTAATTTATTTGTCATTTTATCCGGCTCTTCAAGTACCTCAGGCTCTAGAAGTGCCTCAGGTAATTCTTCGGCATTAAATATAAATGATGCGAATGCTATTGGTGAGTTAGATGATATCAATGCATTTGCTCCGATTAGTGTGGGTAATGCACAAATTATTTATGCAGGAAATAATTCAAATACAGCCATTGTTGGAACGACACCTTCTTATTTTTCTATTCGAAGATGGGATGTGGAGTCGGGTGAATTATTTTCTGATGCAGATATTCGTTCCGCTAATCGTGTGGCTTTAGTAGGTAAAACAGTGGTTGAAAATTTATTTGGTGATGATATCGATCCAGTGGGCAAAACTATTCGTATTAAAAAAAGCCCTTTTACTATTTTGGGGGTATTGGAAAGCAAAGGTCAAAGCTTTGATG
>RGPR01000281.1 GCA_010030245.1 Gammaproteobacteria bacterium | reverse complement strand
GTTGATTTCCCGATGTTTGAACATGATGAAGAAACGAACCGTTGGGTGGCTATCCATCATCCCTTTACTGCACCTAGAGATGGTCATGAAGATTTATTAGTCACAGACCCAGGCAAGTGCTTATCTAAAGCTTACGACATGGTGATCAACGGGTGGGAAGTCGGTGGCGGCTCCATTCGTATTCACGAAGAAAAAGTTCAGTCTAAAGTATTTGATGCATTAAAAATCTCAAAAGAAGAAGCAAAAGAAAAATTTGGCTTCCTTCTCGATGCGCTTCAGTATGGCGCACCACCTCATGGTGGTTTGGCATTTGGTCTTGATCGACTCGTCACTCTATTAGTAGGTGCTGAATCGATTCGTGATGTGATTGCATTCCCTAAAACACAACGTGCGCAATGCTTACTTACAAAAGCACCAAACGTTGTGGATGAAAAACAATTGCGCGAGCTTCATATTCGTCTTCGTACACCGCAACCAACCACTTAAAGAAATAGTCACATGATTTTATCCATCAATCATATTCAGTTAGTTGCAGAAAAGGATTTGGTGATTAAATTAAGAGACTTCTATTGTGATGTCGTAGGCTTAACTGAGGGCTTTAGGCCTGCATTCGAACGTTTTGGTTTTTGGTTATATATAGGCGACAAGGATGTAGTGCATCTCATTACGCCTAAAGAGGGTGATATTCGCTCTTCTCAAAAATCATCCTATGATCATGTCGCCTTTAAGACGAGTAACTATAAAGATGTTTTAGAAAAACTTAAATCAATTAATATCCCTTTTGAAGAAAAACCGATTCCCGGTATGACAGCCCATCAAATTTTTTTAAGAGACCCTGCAGGGAATCGCGTTGAACTCAATTTTGATTAAATTTTGTGAGGATTTTTTAATATGAAAAGCTACCGAAAAGAACTTTGGTTTAATGCACCAGCCAGAATGCATTTCACAAATATTACTTCCGATGTAAGAGAATGTTTAGCTGAAAGCGCTATTAAAGAAGGGCTTTTATTGGTAAACGCCATGCACATTACAGCTAGCGTTTTCATTAATGATGATGAATCAGGTTTGCATCATGATTATAAAAAATGGTTAGAATCGTTAGCACCACATGAGCCTGTGAGTAGTTATCGACATAACGATACTGGGGAAGATAATGCTGACGCTCATATTAAACGACAAATCATGGGCCGTGAAGTGGTTGTAGCTGTGACCGCCGGAAAGCTAGATTTTGGTCCTTGGGAACAAATTTTTTATGGTGAGTTTGATGGGCG
>RGPR01000029.1 GCA_010030245.1 Gammaproteobacteria bacterium | reverse complement strand
CTATTTTTATTTTTTTGATTTGGGTGATGATTTAGGATCTTCATCATGCACTAAACTTGCTGCGCCTAAAGTTGATCTGAATATTGAATGTTTAGATTTTCGTCGAATGGCAGCATTAACAAATTCTCTTTCACTGAGCATTTTGGTAATATATTTGTCTGCCCACTCAAATCCAAAATTAGAAAGAGAGGGTATAAGTTGCCTCCTCGGACATGAATTAAATGACCGAATAAATGACAATTTCGAATTACTGAAAACATAGCATTTTCAAGTTTATTGGGTATATAAGCTGAAATAACGTCTCGATCCGACAGTTCTCTTGCTTCGATATTTTTTCCTACGACATAACATGAACCTTACTCTTTAGCTGATTCAATCGCTTCTCCATTTTTTTTGACGACCATTTCTACGTGATAATCAATACATTTAGGTAAAACATCTTTTTTAGGCCTACCCTTAGCAGAATTATCAATTTCGCGACAGTTACTAAACTTATCAGTGTTGTGAAATAAAGAAAAGTACTAAAAAACCCTGGAACAACGAACCCCATGCTGAAGATTCTTATCGTCGAGGCGCTGAACGCTATTTCCACTATGAAAAGCCTGCATCCACACGGTAGCCCTCGGATCGATTGAGGACTCAGTAGAACTCCAATCATCCTCATTAAGCAAATTCAAGGTGTCTACTAAATTAGATTGTATATTTTGCAATGTTGGCGTATTGTCAGAGCCACAACCACTTTGTGTATTAACTCCTGCATAACCCATCTCACAAATGGCAGGTAAATACCAATCTGAATAAGTTGCAATGGTTTTTTTACAAAGACCTGTCGGATAATAATCTTGCGGTGTCGAAAGGCCCAATGTTGCGGTAAATGGCGCAATTCCTGACACGCTATAATTGGTTATCAATGTACTGTAAAAAGCTAGAATATTACTGGTATTGCACAGACCATTCTTATTCCCATCACAAGCACTAAAATCTCCTTCATTAAAGGGGTTTAGATTGGTATAAGTATTGCCAAAATAAGTTGTAAAATTAATATATGTTGGTGCAGCGCTTGATGAAGTGGAGCTATCATCAATGCCAGGAATGATGTCATAACTAACATTTCCTGAATCAGCGCCGAGGCCATTTGAGCTCCAAATAATGCCACTAGGAAAAGCCGCCGCCTGATTGGTTGTTGTGACTACTTTACCACCAACACTGCTAGTGTTGCTGGTTGTATCATCAAAAGCATAGATATACCCCCCCTTATAAACACAACCATAGCCTAAAATATAGACATTGGTTGAAACATTAGCTGCATTATCTGCTGATACGAATACAAGTGAAGGATTCGGCGTAATACCTGTTATACAAGAGCCCCCGCTCCCACCTGATGACGCAGTAGTACTTGGCACAATTGTAATGGAGCAACTACTACCTGCTGCTAATGTATTGGTGCAAGTTGTGGTTTGTTGTGTATTTCTAGGAAAAGTACTATGTTGAACCAATAAATTAGTTGCAGCAACAGTGCCAGTATTGGTAATCATAATGGTTCTAGGAACACCTGAAACTTGGTTCCCTGTCACTCCATATTCGGTTAAACCACTCACACTCAATGCTAATTCAGATATGCTAGCTGTTAATGTTGCCGTTCCAGCTGTTGGGGTTAAAATAATCGTGCTATCCGCACCACAAGTTGCTGAAAATACAAAAAGTCCTGTAGCAGGATTTAATGTGGCGCCACTAGCTACAGTATAATTAGAATCTTGTATTCCAATACCTACATTCGTATAGGTCCGGCAAGTACTTAAGCTCCCCGTATGCGATGCTTTTAAATTAATTAACCTAATATTTAATCTTGTACCTGTTACCGTATATGTTTGACAACCACTTTGACTATTTGGCTTTGAAGTTCCTGCTGATAAACATAATTTTATGGGAATAGTGGCAGGAATACCTGAGCTTTCGATCTGAAACATATTGCCTGTTAAAGCACAAGCACTTCTCATCCAAGCGATACTGATAAGAACCAAAATTCCATATACTTGGATTTTCTTCTTCATGATTCATTTCCTTATTCTTTTTTAAAACACCACAGAGCACACGCCAGCATTAGCATAAGTAGCGCCAGTAGATAATGAATTTTCTACCTTATTGTCATGATTTAAGGCGCCTTCACCTAAATAATAAAAACGATAACCACAGCGTAAAGGATATCTACCAAATACATTCTTCATCTCAAAGCCAATACCAGCTGTCACACTAAAGGTTATGGCATTAGTACTTAAAAAAGCATTGTCGGGAATACTATTTGCAAGTAATGGCGTTTCTTTATAATCGTTTAAAAACATAAAGTTAGGACCAATACCAACATCAGCTAATAACTTATACCCCGTATTTTGCAGTTGATGGGAAAATTTTAACATCCCATATAAAGGAAGGTGACTTGTCTTGTAAGAATAAGTAAAATTGGTTAATTGATTCTCAAGTAAAATATTGCCATTTACCGAACTTGGTCCTAAATAAAATAAGCTTAATCCATAAGATACATCAAAACCATCATATTTTTTAAGTAAATGATCATAGCCCAATCCTACTAATACATTACCACCGGTTGTTGAATTCAGGGTAAAATCATTACCAATGCGAGTTTCAATATTAATATGCTGCGCTTGCCCTTCAATAGCACCATAACCACCAACTTCAGCAAGCACATGACCTTCTTTGATATAATCAAAACCAAGATCAGAACAAAACCCACTAGAACTTAAGCTTACCAGTAAAAACAAAGTCCCGATTTTCTTCCTTGAGACCAAAATCATATCCTTTCCTTAATAAGTCATGACATCTAATCAATTTTCAGTTTTTTTTAAAAAAGCAATTACCCTACTTGAATAAACTTTCAATTTTCCCAGCAATCGGATGATAACTAAAAATCAAACCGCCGAGCTTAACTAATCAATCACAACAAATAAAGCACCCGTTTCACGTAGCACCTGCAGCAGTAATTGTTTCTGGGTTTTTTTAGCCACAGTTTGCAAGGCTTCAATACTGTTAATTGGCTGTTGATTGGCCGCAATGATGACGTCTCCAGGCCTTAAGCCCGCCCTAAAACCGGCACTACTTTCTAAAGCACCAACCACTTGTACACCTTGAATCAGGCCATTAGGTGGTGATTCTTGCTCAAACTTTCGGATAGCCAAACCATAAAGATAGGGGTTGGTGGCTTGAAGTTGCTGCTCGCGTTGTTTGATATCAGAGACCATCACCGTAATGAGTTTTGAATTACCATTTCTTAAGATGCTGATTTTGGCTTGAGTACCTGCGCGTAATAAACTAATGGTTGATTTTACCTGGCTTGCTTGCGTAATTACTGTGTCGTTAATTTTAGTGATGATATCAGCACTTTTAAGACCTGCATCCTCAGCAGTTGATCCTTTATTTACTTGGGCAATCACAGCTCCTCGCTGTTGATTACTATATCCCATGGCCATGGCAAGTTCAGGGGTTAAATGCTGCACAAAAATCCCCATCGCACCTCGTTGCACAGAACCATATTGTAAAATTTGTTGGGTAACATCTTTGACCATGTTAATGGGGATGGCAAAACCGATACCTACATTCCCTCCAGATGGGGAGATAATACCCGTATTAATACCTATCAATTGGCCTTTGGTATTCACCAAGGCACCGCCCGAGTTACCTGGATTAATGGCGGCATCGGTTTGAATAAAGTTTTCTACCCCTTCAAGATTTAAGTCACTGCGCTTCATCGCACTGACGATTCCAAAGGTTGCTGATTGACTATTACCAAAGCTATTTAAGCCAAAGGGATTACCAATAGCAAGTACAAAATCGCCTACTTTGATGTCATCTGAGTTCCCTACAGGTAAAGTTTGTAAACGTTCAGGTTTAATTTGAAGAACAGCAATATCTGTTGCTGGATCATCCCCTAATTTCCGTGCTTTAAGATGCCGGCCATCATGTAAGGTAATCGTGATGAGTTCTGCATTTCTCACCACATGACTATTGGTGACGACTACACCATGGGCGGCATCCACAATCACCCCCGAACCAATTGCTTGAAACTTTCTAGGTAAGAGGTTATCGGCATTTTGTTTTCGTTGTGGCGCATTATTTTCTTGCTCTGGGATAATGAATTGATTAGGCATGGTGCCTTGAACGGCAACATTGACTATCGCCGGCATGATTTTAGTCAGCATCGGTGATAAACTTGGCATACCAGGCCCAATACTTGGCGCTTCAGGTAATGCATGTAAACAGGGGCAAAAAAGCGACGCTATGAGTAGAAATGTAGACCATTTTTTAATAATCATGAATATTATCCTCTAACCAAATAAATGTTGCGATGCGACCAGTATGCGCTTGTCGACGATAGGAATAAAGCAATGGATTTTCAAAGGTGCAAATTTGAGATTGAAACACCTTGCTGACGCCTTGAAGTATCAAGACATGCTCTGCCATCCTACTGAGATCAAAATAATATTTGTCATCTTGTGGACGAAAGCACTGCTCGCTAGCAGGATATTTTTGAATGAATTTTTCATATAAATCGCGACCCACTTGATAACAATTACCGCAAATCGCAGGTCCAATCCAGGCAATATACTGACTGGGGTCATCATCGAGCCCTACCAATGTGTTTTCAATAACCCCAGCGTGAAGACCTCGCCAACCAGCATGAATTGCAGCAATGACAGGCTTGCTTTGATGACAAAGCAAAATGGGTAGACAATCGGCGGTCAAAATGACCAGTGGTTGTTTAAATCTTCTAGTGATAGCCGCATCAGCATCACGACCAGAAGACTTATCGACATCAATACAATCACTACTATGCGTTTGATTCAACCAAGCGGGATCGTGTGAAAAATGAAAGTGTTTCGACACATCAGCCCGATTAGCTAAAACGGTATTCATGTCATCATTGACATGACTTGCTAAATTAAAATTGGCGGCTAGATTGATATCTTGCTGAGTCGTAAAGGCGTGCACATAAGATGGTGCCTGCCAATTCGCTTTTAAAAAATCCATTAACCCTCACGTAAAACCGAAAGCAGTAATGCAAAATCATCCGGCAAATGGGCATGAAATGTCAATGGTTTTTTGTGTATGGGATGATTAAAATTTAAAAAAGCGGCGTGCAGTGCCTGTCGGGGATACTGATTGAGGGCATCAGTTACTGGCCCAACCCCTGGCGCTCGATTTTTGCCATATAAGGGATCACCGACAATCGGAAAACCTTTATGACTCATGTGAACACGAATCTGATGGGTGCGTCCAGTTTCTAATTTCACCTTAAGCAAGGTATTTTGATGAAAGCATTCTTCGATTAAATAATGGGTAATGGCAATTTTACCCGACGTTCTTACCGCCATTTTTAAGCGCTGCTTTGGGTGTCTACCATAACATGTTTCAATACGCCCCCCACTAATCATTCGCCCATGCACCAATGCAAGATATTGTCTTTCAATCTCTCGATTCGACATCATCTGCACCAACAAATGATAACTTGCAGAATTTTTAGCAATAATCAATAAACCACTTGTATCTTTATCAAGACGATGAATAATCCCTGCTCGAGGCAAGGTCTCCAGCGCTTGATGATGAAATAAAAGCGCATTCATCAATGTCGAGTCACTTTGGCCAGCACCAGGGTGAACCACAAGACCTGGAGGTTTATTGATGATCATCAGATCATCATCTTCAAAGACAATATTTAAAGGAATATCTTGGGCAATCGCATCGGTATGCACGGTATCAAGTGGAATTTCACCACAAAGTCGACTATTGGCATTGAGCTTTTGTTTGGGGATCAGTGGCTTGTTATTATTGCTAATTAACCCCTCTTTGAGCCAATCAATCCATTGGTTTCGCGAATACTCAGGAAACAGTTTTGCCAAAACCACATCAACTCGGTGTTGATGTAGTTCCTCAGGAATAATAATATCAATTTGACGTTTGGACATGTTCAACCATCCGGCCACGTAAAGAATTAGGCAAGGATTCAGTAATGAAAAGCTGAATCATTTGTCCTTGAAGATGCGCTGGGCCATCGAAATTGACCACACGGTTACATTCAGTTCGTCCCGCCCACTGTTGCGGATTTTTCTTAGAAGGTCCTGTCACCAGCACGCGTTGTATGGTATCGACTAAAGATTGGCTATGTTTTTGTGCTTGAAGCGTTAAGCGATTTTGTAATAGCTGCAAACGTTGTTTTTTCACATCCATTGGGGTTTCATCAGGCAAATTAGCTGCCGGTGTACCAGGCCGTGGACTGTATATAAAGCTAAAGGACACATCATAATCCATTTCTTGAACAAGATTCATGGTTGCCATGAAATCTTCATCAGTTTCTCCAGGAAAACCAACAATGATATCCGTAGAAAGACGAATATCAGGTCTTACTTTTTTGAGTTTACGGATTTTGGCCTTGTATTCGAGTGCGGTATAACCTCGTTTCATGGCCATTAATACTCGGTCTGAACCACTTTGAACCGGCAGATGAAGATGATTGGCAAGCTTAGGGACTTCGGCATAGGCTTGAATCAATTGATCAGAGAAAGCAATCGGGTGAGAGGTTGTAAAACGAATACGTTCAATGCCTTCAATTTCAGCCACAAAATGAATGAGGGTTGCAAGATCAGCTGTCCCTCCTTGATGCATTTTACCTCTATAGTCATTGACATTTTGGCCCAGTAGATTGATTTCTCTCACACCCTGTTGTGCAAGTTGAACGCACTCAACTAAAACATCATCAAAAGGACGGCTAATCTCTTCGCCTCTGGTATAAGGCACAACGCAGTAACTACAATACTTGCTGCAGCCTTCCATAATGGATACAAAAGCCGTTGGTCCTTCAGCTCGAGGAGCTGGTAAATGATCAAATTTTTCAATTTCAGGAAATTGAATATCAACAACAGGTTTGAATTGTTTTAAACGCTCATCAAGCATTTGTGGCAAGCGATGCAATGTCTGTGGACCAAATACCAAATCAACATAAGGAGCGCGTTTCAAAATATCGCCACCTTCTTGGCTCGCCACACATCCACCCACACCAATAATCACATTTGGTTTGGCCTTTTTAATTTCTCGCCATTGTCCCAGTTGAGAAAAAACTTTCTCTTGCGCTTTTTCACGAATCGCACAGGTATTTAATAAAATCACATCTGCTTCTTCAGGATTGTCCGTCACCGTCATACCATGGGAGGCATGCAGAACATCTGCCATTTTTCCTGAATCATATTCATTCATTTGGCAGCCATTTGTTTTAATAAAAAGCTTCTTAGTCATAAAAGTACACCATGGTTACTATTTGAAAATTTTGCATCTATTTTGATTGCGCATGTCGATTGACATCAACTTCTCGAATAAAAGGCAGCAGGCAAAGCGCCACAAATGCGCCAAGTGGTAAGAGGCTCAAGGCTTGTTGATAGGCATCTAAAGAATACACTCTAACTCCTTGTTGCAGACGTCCATCCCACAGCAAGTCTAGAATATAGCCAACCAAAGGCTGTACTAATGCTATCCCTATCATATTCATCATATTCATAAAGCTCAAACCCGTTGCAACATGGCTTTTATGGCACATGTCATTGGCAATTGAGAATGCGGGTAGAAAACCGGCTGAGAAAATACCAAAAATAAATAAGACCATTTCTATTTGCCATAAATTAAGGGACACATAAATGACCAAAGATAGGCATATCAACGTACCCAAAGCGCTCAACATCAAAGCCGGTTTTCTTCGGCCAAGATAATTGGTATAAATCCCCCACAATGGACTGGCAATAGCCCAACCAATCAGCACGAGCGATATTGCATTCGCAGCACTTGCTTTAGAAATTGATAGTTTAAACATTAAGAATGGCACGCCCCATAAACCACAAAACACTGGGGTACACATATAAATCAAACCGCCATAGCAAGCCACAAGCCATAATTGGCCATTTTTTAAGATTTCTAATAAACCATCTTTGAGGGAACGCTGATGATTTGTGTGTGATGTTTTTTGGGCTAAATGCGGACTATCTTTGACCACAAGATAAATGATGAAAGCCAAAACCAGCCCAACGATACCCATATAAGTCATCACCAGTCGCCACCCGAGATGATCGACCATCATTGCCTGAGGGGTTTCACCGCAAATACCCCCTAACATACCAACGGTCACCATCATTCCAGTCAATAAAGGGAACTTATCCGCTTTAAACCAGTTTGAGGCGAGCTTCATGGTGCCTACTGCCGCAAATGCAGAGCCAAAACCTATCATCAGCCTGGCAATACAAGCCATGATGAAATGCTCAGTAGTACCGAAGGCAATCGTTGAGAACGCACAAATTGCAGTTGCGATGAATAATATGCGTTTGGGACCAAAATAATCCATCAGCATGCCGCAAGGTAATTGTAAGGCGGCATAAGAATAAAAATAAACACCCGATAAAATACCAAGCGTATGGCTGGTGACTGAGAAATCACGCATGAGTTCTTCGCTCATAACACTGGGTGAAACTTGGAGAAAGTTTTCATAAAAATAAAACAAACAACCTAAAGCCCAGATGACCCAACCCATGTGATTTGATAGTGAAGATTTAACTGTTGTATTCATAAAGGCCTTGATCAAGTGAAAAAAATCGCTAAAAAGAATACATTTTAACGAATTTTAGTCAATCTTCCAAGCGTTATATCTGTAAATTTTTCTAGCAACATATCCCATTAAGATAAGTTACTACTTAGTTTAGCACTAACTAGTAGTTGGAGATCATCACATCAGCTTTCATCGGCTTTGGTTTTATAAATCTTATCAGGAATTGCCTGCTCTCCATAAATACTGATAAATTTAAGCGCGGCACCTAGATTGCGGTTTTTGAGATTGTAAACAACTCCCTTTGGAATAATAATCATGTCACCTACATTGACTTTACTAATTTCACCGTTTAAATCTAGCTCAGCTCGACCTTCAACAATGTAGATAAAGTGGTCAAACTCATGAATGCTTTGACCCAGTTCATTGCTTGGATTGGTTTCGGAACTTAATGACATGAAGACTAACTGCATCTGCTCACCACGGGCTCTAGGCACTTTCCAATAATCATTAAATTTTGCTTTTGCTTGCACATCAGAGATGATGAGCGGTCGTATATCTTCAGCATAAACAAGAGGGTTGCATAAAAGTATTAATGCCAAAAAAATTTTATTCATAATGGTGTAGTAGTATGTAAGCACTAATCAAAGTATAGTCCAAGATAATTTTTTTGGGTTTATGCATATCCATCAACAAATCTTTACGCTTCAAAGCGAAGAAAAATGTCAAAAAAAAATAATTACATCTTGACAAGCCCATTAAATAACGGCAAAATTCGCAGCGTCGGATATGTAGCTCAGTCGGTTAGAGCGCGGCACTCATAATGCTGAGGTCGGTAGTTCGAGTCTACCCATATCCACCAAATTATCCACCCACTAGTTTATTTTTCTTTTTTTAGGTAAAATACAAGTCATTTTAATTCTGAGCAAGCTTGTATGCACTTAAAGGCACTACTGTTTACCTGTATTCTTTTGGCAGGTTTTTCCAAAGCTGAATCCCCGGATACATCTAGCGCAAGTCAACAAGATCTTGATAATATTCATCATTTTTTTTCAAATATTCCAGAGCAGACAGATTTAAACCCCTCTGCCAAATCATTGTCGCCTGAGCCTATTGCCAACCCAGCTGATACCAATGAACTAGCTGAAGAAGTTCGTCAGGACAACCCTTTTGTCTCTGAAGATGATGGTTCTCAAAAAGAGGGTCATTTTTGGAATTTACAGCAAACTGATATTCGTGCCGTTATCCAAGAAGTCTCTAAAATGACCGGAAAAAATTTCCTCATTGACCCTCGCGTACAGGGTAAAATCTCCTTGGTTTCACATAGTGAAATTGCGGATAAAGATATCTATCCCGTTTTTTTATCTTTGCTTCAAGTCGCAGGTTATTCAGCAGTTAGTCAGGGTGATGTCATCAAAATTGTGCCGATCATGGATGGTCGTACTGAAGCAGCATTTGCCAACCCTTTATTAAAAAGCAATAATGCAAGTGACTCACTTATGGTACAAGTCATTCCTGTTCACTATGTGCCGGCTGAACAGCTGGTGCCTGTATTGCGACCTTTAATGCCGCAGTGGTCAACTGTGACTGCCTATGCCCCTTCAAACATGCTGATTCTATCTGGCCGGAGTGCAAGTATTCAGCAACTGTCTGATATTATTCACCAAGTTGACAGCTCCTCAACTAATGGCATTGACATTGTGCCATTAAAGCATGCACTTGCCATGGATGTTTCTGCAACACTGAAAGAACTTTTAAAAAGCCAAGGCAGCTCTGGCATGCGTAATCCTCCTGTGATTGCAGCAGATGATAGAGGTAATGCCATTTTATTAAGTGGTAATAAAACAGACCGGATTCGTCTTCGTTTATTAATTTTAGAATTGGATAAACAAAACCCCAATGCAACCCAAAGCAATACCAAGGTCGTGTATTTAAACTACATGCGCGCTGAGGACTTGGTCCCTATCTTAGCAGGTATTGCGCAAGCAGGATTTAGTGGTGTTGTTGGCACCACCATCGGTACAGTTACCCAACCACAGCTTGATTCATCAAGCCCCGCGTCCAACATGTTACCAAACCCATCACAAGGGTCTATTCCAAACAACCCAATGGTGGCAACAGGTGGCAATCAAAATCCAGCCGCAAGTGGAACACCAGGCAGTAATGCACAAACAGAAGGTAGCGTTAAACCAAGTGTTCAAATCATCGGCGAACCAAATACCAATTCAATCATTATGAATGGCCCTCCTTCTTTGCTAAAAACATTAAAACAGGTCATTGAGCAACTTGATATCAAACCAGCACAGTTGCTTGTTGAAGCCTTAGTCGCTGAAATTGATGCCGAAGAAATCACCAGTCTTGGTATCGAATGGGGTAGCATTAATCAAACTACCCAAGATCCATCGACATTTAGTCCTGGTTTTGCGATCATCAATTCAAAAACCAGTATTAATCAGTTCCAGTCTCAGATTTATGCCCTGACACGTGAACGAAAAGCCAATATTTTATCAACACCATCGGTAGTCGTTTTAGATAATCGTCAAGCAAAAATTTTAATTGGTAAGCAAGTATCGGTGGCTTCCTCTTCCTATCCTAATAATGCCCAAGGCACTACTACTGCCAGCCCTTATACAACCTTTGACCGGGTCAATGTTGCGCTTCATTTGTATGTACGTCCACAAATTACCCGTGACAGTGGCATTCAATTGCAAATTGACCAAGGTAATGACACCCTTCAAAATGATGAATTGATTGATCCTGGCACCATTCCTGTGTTCAACATCAGTGCAATTGTCACCTCTGTCCATGTCCAATCTGGAGACATCATTGTTTTAGGGGGGCTTGCTCAAGATAAATTAAGCAATAACAATGCAGATGTGCCAGTGCTAAAAGATATTCCAGGTATTGGTCGTTTATTCCAACACAATATACAAGGTCGTCGTAAAAAAGTACTGATGGTCTTTATTCGACCTTTTATCATGAATAATGATAGGGATTCAGCGCTTTTCTCAAGTGGTAAGTACCAACATTTACGACAAGATCAATTAGAGTTCTCTCGCCAACAAGAAACTTTTGATCAACGCAATCGTGATACCGTTGCCCCGCCTTGGCACTCAGAAGTTTTACCCAAGCCATTTTCTGCACAACAAACTGAGGTGCAAAAATAAACCATGAGTGAACATAGCATTTTGCCATATCACTTTGCTAAAAAGCATGGGATTTTAGTTGAGCTGATTCCCCACCATCAGGGCAGTCAAAAAGTTTTTCACCTACCTGGCATCCATGCCAGCCTCTTTTTAGAAATTCAACGCATCTATCCTGAAACAGAATTTGAATTTCACCACCTATCAGAGGATCTGTTCTCAGAAAAATTGGGGCAATTTTATAAACAACAAAGCCATTTAAATGCCAACCAAGACTGGCTAGGTGAAGAGCTCGAATTAGAATCACTGGTAAAAGACATTCCTAAGCACCAAGACTTACTTGATACCCAAAATGATGCCCCCATCATTCGATTAATCAATGCCCTATTTATGCAAGCGGTTAAACAAAAAGCATCCGACATTCATATTGAAACCTATGAAAAGCGTATTGTGGTTCGTTTCCGTGTTGATGGCATATTAACGGAAGTGTTGACACTTGACCCCAATATCGCCCCACTGGTTATCACGCGCATCAAGGTCATGGCCAATCTTGATATTTCAGAAAAACGTCTTCCTCAAGATGGGCGAATTAGCCTTCGTGTTGCCAATCACCATATTGATGTTCGGGTCTCGACTCTACCTGCAAATCACGGTGAGCGGGTGGTGATGCGTATATTAGATAAAGAAGCCCAACAACTAAACTTAAGCCTTCTTGGTATGCCTGATGATTTGCTGAAAACAATTCATCATATCATTCATCAGCCACATGGTATCTTATTGGTGACAGGACCAACTGGCTCCGGTAAAACGACCTCGTTATATGCCATGCTTAGTCAAATGGACAATCAAACCCACAATATTTTGACCATTGAAGATCCGATTGAATTTGACTTACCTGGCATCAGCCAAACCCAAACCAATAATAAAATTGACATGAGCTTTGCCAAGGGCTTAAGGGCGATATTAAGACAAGATCCTGATGTAGTAATGATTGGTGAAATACGAGATCTTGAAACGGCTGAAATCGCTATCCAGGCAAGCTTAACCGGTCATTTGGTGTTATCCACCTTGCACACCAATACCGCTTTAGGTGCCATATCGCGTCTCCAAGACATGGGGGTTGAACCCTTTCTCCTGTCAACCAGTTTAATTGCCGTACTCGCGCAACGCTTAGTGCGAAAACTATGCATCGACTGCCGACAACAAGAAACCATTTCAGCCTCAAGCATCCCATGGCTGGAACATCAAGATGAATTAAGCTATGATATTTTTCAGCCCAAAGGTTGTGACGCCTGTCATTTTACAGGTTACAAAGGCAGAATGGGTATCTTTGAATTGATTCAATGTGATGAAGTCTTAAAATCGATGATTCATCGACAAGATAATCCACAAATGATGGAACTTCATATTCGTCAAACAACGCCAAGCATCCGTCAAGATGCCTGGAAACAAGTGCTATTAGGCAATACATCAATTGCAGAATTACTTCGGGTGACATCAGACTATTAGGTAGGAGACCAGTATATGAATTCAATACTCAGCAAAACCTGTCTTGTACTCCTTAGTGTTCAACTATGCTTTGCCAATAATATTAGCCTTAATATTACAACCAATCCTGAACTCACCCCTCATCATATAAGCCAAAGCAAAACTTTAGAATTTGAACTCATAAAAATAAGCCCACGATCACGACTGGCGATCATCAAACAAATCAATAATCCTGGTCTAGGCTCGCAAGCGAGTACGCTCCCTTCAAAACAAGCATTGGGCATGGCTAATGTGCCTGTTTTGGACCAAGGACAACATGGTAGCTGTGTCACATTTGCCATTACCGCATCGCTGGATGCACTCAATAATCTTGGGAATTATTATAGCCAATTGTGTTTTTTACAACATGGCAGTTATTTGTATCAACAAGGTGAAGGACTAAGTGGTTGGGATGGTCTAAATGGATATACTGCGTTTAAACGCATCACCACCTATGGCTTGATGAATAAAACACAACAGAAAACCTATGGCTGTGGCGGCTTAACAACCTACCCTCTCTATGCTGAAAACACTGGTGAAATGTCAACAGTCGATTACAAGCTATACGCAGAAATACCACAGTTCAAGCAACAATTGCTTTTTACTAACTTGACTAACGCTTCAAATAAAACCAATGGTATTAAGCAAAGCTTAAATGCCGGACATCGCGTTTTGATGAGCACCTTATTTGTAAGAGCTGATTTAGGTGTTGTTGGAGCGATTGCGCAGCATCGCTACCACAATGATACCTGGGTATTAAGTGATGACATTATCAATGAAATCAAAAATCAGCGCTCTTTCCCAGGACATATGATGATAGTGACTGGCTATGATGATACGCTCATTGCCGTGGATAATAATGGCAAAGAACACAAAGGATTATTTATCCTGCGAAATTCATGGGGTAAATATATCGGTGATTTCGGCACATTTTACATGAGTTATGACTACATGAATGCGCTTGCGCAAAATGCCTATGCGCTTAAAAGGCCTGCTGTTGCTTGAGCCACTGACGCAGTAACACCCGACTATTTAATTCTTTTCCATCTAAAACCATATCAATGGCTTGGCGAAGAATGGGTTTTATACTTTTTGCTGCAAAATGACCGTTGGCAATCGATAAAAGTTCATCGCCAAGATATCCGCTTTCTGCAACAAAAAACCCGTTACCAGCAACATATTGATAGTGTTGGAGAGCCTTAATAGGCTCTCCTGCTGCTGTCATTGAAAAATCAATCCCAAAGCCACAATCCTGAAGAAGTAAGTATTCAAATTCACGAATCAGGGGTTCAGGGCAAGGATGACTATGGGCAATGATGGCCTCATATAGTCTAAAAAATTGAAAATATCCTTCACTATGCTCATGACGTAACACATGAAATACCAGCTCATTCAAATACATCCCCAGCCATAATTGGAGTTGTTTAAGGCTGTAGGCTGGACCAACAGGCTCTAAGCTTTGGATATTGATCGTGTCTTTTTTGAGCTGATAAATCACATGATATGGGACAAAACATTGGGGAGGGATGCGCCATTGTTTGAGTTTAGGCACCCGATAAAAGCCCTTGATCAGCTGCTCTGGCGTGAGCAAATAGACTAACAGTAGATTGTCTCTAACTGAATATTGATGTATAAGCCAAGCAGGGCTTGCTGTAAGTTGACTAGTCATCTAGCCCCTGTTCTTTTAAAAAACGAATATCTTCAGCCCAACCAGATTTCACCTTACAAAAGCAGCGTAAAAATACTTTTTTACCCAATAAAGCTTCCATATCAAGTCGTGCTTCACTAGCCATCAACTTCATTTTTTCACCTTTATTGCCAATCAGCATGCGTTTATGACTTTCTTTATCTACCCAAACCAAGGCATGAATACGCCATACATTGTCTTCCTCTTTCATCGATTCAAGCTCAACGGTGGTGGCATAAGGCAGCTCATCCCCAGAGTAACGAAAAATCTTTTCACGCACAATTTCGGTGATTTGGAACCCAATTGGCCTATCTGTTTGCATATCAGGATAAAATAACTGTGGACCTTCGGGCATCATCGGTCTTAAAACAGATAATAAAGCATCCACTTGCATGCCAGTTTTAGCCGATAAGGGAATGATGGCTTTGAAATCCAATAAAGATGACCATTTTTCAAGTTTTGGTAAAAGGCTTGCCTTATCTTTAATGGTATCAATTTTATTGACTACCAAAATACAAGGCATTTGATGTTTAACTAAGGCCTGATGAACCAATTCATCATCACTTGTCCATTTGCTCGCATCAATTAACCAAAGCACCACATCAACATCAGCAATGGTATCAAGCGCTGCTTTATTCATCAGCTTATTCATGGTTTTTTGATGCGGATCATGTACACCTGGGGTGTCTACAAACACAAATTGCACATCAGTTTCAGTCAGCACCCCAAGCACGCGATGGCGTGTGGTCTGTGGCTTACGCGAAGTAATGCTAATTTTCGTTGTCATTAAACGATTTAAAAGTGTTGATTTACCAACATTTGGCCTGCCAAGCAAGGCTACATAACCACAATAAGAAGTCATCGGTGATACCATTTACAAATTTGTTTTATTTTAGCATTTTACGCATGCTTATGGAACAATGACTGATCTAAATCATTAATCACGAGTAAACTAAAAAAAACCTTGATTATTTTTGGCAGGACCTGACATCATTATCTCAGCAAAAATGAGCGCAATGATGAATTTTGACGTATTAAACGTTATTGACTACAATCCATCATTTGTTTTAACACACTATTTGACCATTTCTTCCCGAACATCAAATCATATGTTTACTTCTTAAGGAAAAATATGCCCAAAGACAGCAAATCTTTTAAAATTCAAGATGCTACAAACAAACTCTATGACGCCGCACGAAATGGCCATATTAAACGCGTTGAAGAATTACTAAAAAGAGGGGTAGATCCCAATCAAGCTATAGCCGATGGTACCACCCCTCTCTTTATTGCTGCGCACCAAGGCCACCTGACTGTTGTTCAAGCATTACTAAGCACAAAAAGCATCATACCCAACAAATCCGTGGCTAATGGGGCCACCCCGCTCTTTATCGCGGCGCAATACGGTCATCTTGATATCCTTCAAGCATTGCTGGACGCAGCAGGAATAGACCCCAATCAACCCATGGCTAATGGAGCTACCCCTTTGCTTATCGCTGCAGGTCAAGGTCACCTGGAAGTTGTTCGAGCATTATTGAGACTTAAAAAAATCAAGCCCAGTCAAAGCAATAAAGATGGCGTTAGCCCTCTCTTAGTCGCAGCACAAAATGGTCATCATACAGTTGTTATCGAATTACTAAATAAAGGTGCCACTCCGAATCAAGCTCTGCCCGATGGCGCCACTCCTCTCTGTGCAGCTGCACACCAAGGTCACCTGGAAGTTGTTCAAGCATTGCTAAGCCGAGATGGGTTAGACCCCAATCAACCCATGGTTAATGGCACCACCCCTCTTTTTGCTGCTGCAGCTAGAGGCCATCTGAGCATCGTAGAAATATTACTAAGACTTGAAAAAATCAATCCAAATATAGCGAGGACTAATGGCGCAACACCCCTTTTCATCGCCACCGAAAGTGGTCATTTGGCAATCGTTCAAGCATTACTAAAAAGAGGAGTGGACCCAAATCAAACGACGCACAACCACTATACCGCTCTCCTAATTGCCACACAACAAGGTCACCTTGATATTGTTCAGACATTGCTCGCTGCAAAAGGTATTGAGCCTAATTTATCTATGCCCAATGGCGCCACCCCTCTATATGTCGCGGCGCAAAATGGTCATCTTGGTATTGTTGAAGCATTGCTGAAGAAAGGAGCAGAACCCAATCAATCCAAAGAAGATGGTTTCACGCCTCTCTATGTCGCCACCCAAGAAGGTCATCTTAATGTCGTTAAAGCATTGCTGGGCACAAAGGGCATAAAGCCAAATCAAGCCTTGAATAATGGCGCCACCCCTCTTTATATTGCAGCACACCAAAATCATCTTGATATTGTTCAAACATTGCTTGCCGTAGAAGGAATCGAGCCTAATCAAGCGATGACTGATGGTGACACCCCACTTTATATCGCTGCACGCAACGGTCATCTTGATGTCGTTAAAGCATTGCTGAACGCTGACAGAATTGAACCAAATCAATCCATGGCCAGTGGTGACACCGCACTCTTTGTTGCGGCTCAACAGGGACATCATGACGTCGTTCAAGCATTACTGGGCGCAGCAGGCATAAACCCTAATCAACCCAAGGACGATGGCGCCACCCCTCTTTTTATCGCCGCACAAAATGGTCATCTTGAGGTC
>RGPR01000280.1 GCA_010030245.1 Gammaproteobacteria bacterium | reverse complement strand
TAGGTGGCGTATCCTGTTGATCGTTGGTGACAGAACAATAATCAACAATAAGGAAATACGCCGTGAGTAATGATACTTTAAAAACTGTTGCCAAACCAGAAGAAAGTCCCAAAGATCCATTAACTGAATTATTAAGAAATGGGGCGAGAGAACTTATTCGTCAGGCTGTTGAGTCAGAATTAATATCATTTTTATCCGAGCATGAAAATTTTAAGTTACTTGATGGACGCCAAGCACTTGTTAGAAATGGCTTTTTACCAGAGAGAACCATTCAAACAGGGATAGGTGATGTGAGTATCTAAGTTCCTAAGGTTCGTGATCGTAGTGGCTCAGGACTTCATTTTAACAGTCAACTTTTGCCACCCTATTTAAAACGGACTAAAAGTATTGAAGAATTAATCCCATGGCTATATTTAAAGGGAATATCCACAGGTGATTATACTGAAGCATTGTGTGCCATACTGGGTGAATCAGCTCGAGGCTTGTCCGCCAATACTATTTCCAGATTAAAAAATGATTGGATTCATGAGCATGGCAGTTGGCAAAAACAAGATTTGAGCTTAAAGAAATATGTGTATTTTTGGGCTGATGGTATCTACAGCCATGTTCGTATGGATGACCGCTTATGTTTGTTGGTCATTATTGGCGTCACTGTTAATGGAACAAAAGAACTAGTGGCTGTTGAAAGTGGTTATCGAGAGTCTTCAGCAAGTTGGGAGGAAGTCTTAACTAATTTAAGGCTGCGTGGCTTGGAGATTGGACCAACATTAGCAGTTGGTGAGGGTGCATTGGGATTTTGGAATGCTTTGAGTAAAGTGTATCCTAATACTGTGCATCAACGTTGCTGGGTGCATAAAACCGCAAATATTTTGAATAAATTACCAAAATCCATGCAACCAAAGGTCAAAGAATCTTTACAAGAAATCTGGATGGCTTCTACACGAGATGATGCTTATAAGGCTTTTGATAAAACCATTGAACTTTACTCAGCCAAGTATCCAAAAGCGATGGAATGTTTGTTAAAAGATAAGGATGAGATGTTAGCATTTTATGACTTTCCTGGTGAACATTGGATACATATTCGAACCACAAACCCTATTGAGTCAGCTTTTGCTACAGTAAGGCTTAGAACTAAAAAAAGTAAAAACTGTGGGTCAAGAACAACGACATTGGCTATGGTTTTTAAACTCATGCAATCTGCTCAGAAAAAGTGGAGAAAACTTAAGGGATTTAATCTTTTACAACTTGTCGTAAATAATGTGAAATTTAAAGATGGGGTACA
>RGPR01000279.1 GCA_010030245.1 Gammaproteobacteria bacterium | reverse complement strand
AGCCCAAAATCACCAAGTTTAATGGAATTTCCTGCCAAAAGTAAATTATGAAGCTTAATATCCCCATGCTGCACAAAAGAATCCAAGCCACTAAAAAGACGGTGCTTTTGCAAATTCAAAAAATCAATCGCCTCCGCTGCCTCTTCAAAATATCGAATTAACAAGGGCAGCGGTATACCTGAATCACCCTGATTTAGAAATGATTGATGTATCTCGTAAAGATTACTATCAGCGAGTTCCGAAGCTATCCAAAGTTTGTTATTTTTAAACCAAAAACCAAAGATAGATAATAAATGCGGATGCCGAATTGTCTTGAACAACTCCAAGGCTCGAATTTCCTTGATCGATAATTTATTATCCAGCGAGCCTGTCACGGCATATATTGGTTTTGACTGCACGGCAACGTCACTTCATGTTGGTAGCCTGATGCAGATTATGGTGCTGCGCTGGCTGAAGAAACTAGGGCATAAGCCGATTATCCTGCTTGGTGGCGCAACCACGAAAATTGGCGATCCAAGCGGCAAGGATGAATCCCGCCCAATTTTAAGTGATGAAGATATTGCAAAAAATACAGCAGGCATTGAAGGGGTTTTCAAGCAGTTTGGCTTAGAAGCTGTTACTATGGTGAATAATGATGATTGGATTTCTGAATTTTCATTAGTAGGTTTTTTGCGTAATATTGGTCGCCATTTTTCTGTCAATAGAATGCTTGCTTTTGATAGCGTTAAAAATCGCCTTGACCGCGAAGAAGAAATGAACTTTGTTGAGTTCACTTACATGATGATGCAAGCACTGGATTTTGTTGAGCTTAATAAAAAATATGGATGCCGTTTGCAAATTGGTGGCTCAGACCAATGGGGAAATATTGTTAATGGTCTTGAATTGAACAGGCGGATAAAGGCAAAAGAAAATAATATCGTGCTCGATGAGGATTTTTCAGGAGATCAAAAATCTCCAAATCTTATTAGAGTGCTTGGTAGGCTTAAGAAACAACATAAAAATGAACAAACACTTATTGATGTTGAGGCTCAGAACGATAATAAAATATTCGGTCTAACCACCCCCCTAATCACCACCAGCTCTGGTGCAAAAATGGGCAAAACGGCTGATGGTGCGGTGTGGTTATCTGCGGATAAGTTTTCACCTTATGACTACTGGCAATTCTGGCGCAATACCGACGATAAAGACGTAGGCAAATTCCTGCTATTATTTACCGAATTAGAGATTCCTGAAATTGGCAATTTGTTGAATCTTGGCAATATTGCTACAAGAGATGAGCTGGTTGAGGCG
>RGPR01000278.1 GCA_010030245.1 Gammaproteobacteria bacterium | reverse complement strand
TAGGTAATTTAAAGCTTAATAATCGTTGCGTCATGGCACCATTAACTCGCAATCGCGCAAACGCGGAACGTGAACCCGTCGACATGAATGTGACTTACTACGAACAACGTGCTAGTGCTGGTTTAATTATTGCGGAAGCCACACAAATCTGTCCCGAGGGTCAGGGATATATTTCAACTCCGGGTATTTATTCTGAAGCTCAGATTGAAGGTTGGAAAAAAGTGACTGATGCCGTGCATCAAAAGAATGGAAGGATTTGTCTACAGCTTTGGCATGTGGGTCGCATTTCACATAGCGAATTATTACCAAATCACATGGCACCTCAAGCACCATCAGCAATCAGAGCTAAAGCAAAAACTTTTAATAGCAAAGGTTTAGTGGATGTATCAGAACCTAAAGCACTTGAAGTTGATGAAATTAAATCACTCGCTAAGCAATATGCAATAGCGGCTCTGAATTCAGAAAAAGCTGGTTTCGATATGATCGAAGTGCATGCGGCCAATGGTTATCTCATTGATCAATTTTTAAGAGATAAAACTAATCATAGAACTGATGAATATGGCGGCTCGATTGAAAATCGTGCACGCTTTTTATTAGAAGTGATTGATGAAATCATCAAAGTCTATCCAGCCAGTTTAATGGGTTGCCGTATTTCACCTGCATCCACATTTAATGATATTGATGACTCTGACCCACAAAGATTATATAGCTATGTAGTTGCTGAATTAGGTAAACGAAAATTAGCTTATTTGCATATCATTGAAGGCGAAACGGGTGGAAAGCGCGATGCCAATCCAAAAGTTAATTTCGCTGAATTAAAAAAATTGTTTAAAGCACATGGCGGCATGAACATCATGACGAATAATGGTTACAACAAAGCGATGGCGGAAACTGCCATTGAAAATCATGAAGCTGATCTCGTTGCTTTTGGTGTGCCTTTTATTGCAAATCCAGATTTAGTGAAACGATTAGAAAATAATTATCCGCTTAATACGCCGGATCAAAAATCATTTTATGGTGGCACTGAGAAAGGTTATACCGACTATCCTTTTTATAGCGGCTAGATACTTTTCTTTTTTATAGGTTTTTTTGTCGCGGGCTTTTTGGGTTCATCGCCTAAGTAAAGGTCGACATCTTTCACTAAGCTCTTAAACTCATTAGTAAAAATAATTTTTTTAGGTGTCGTCTTTTGACCATAAATGGATATGGCAGTAAAGATGATGCTATATAAAAGAATGACGGTCACAACCACAGTGGTCTCAAAAAAATAATCACGCACCAAAGTTAGCA
>RGPR01000277.1 GCA_010030245.1 Gammaproteobacteria bacterium | reverse complement strand
CCATCTTTAAATTAAGCATGCCCTTCGTCATACAATAAATCCATTGATCTCGTTCTTCTTCCCCTATCTTAAAGGGAAGATGACGACGTCTTAAGAAGGGATGTCCATAGCGCTCAATATAGAGCTGCGGCCCACCCGTCCAGCCTGTCAAAAACATAAAGAGTTTTTCACGGGAAGAGGTTAAATCTTCTGGATGCATAAGACGAATGGTTTTTGCTTTTTCGTCCCTTTCCATCACATCATAAAAAGCTTCCACAATTTCACGAATTTGATTTGTCGCATCAGGCTCACCACCTAATAAATCATAAAGTGATTGAGGGGTTGATGCTGGAGGTTGAGACATTAAAAAATTAAATGGATGTTTTAATGAGAGAAGAAACTTCTTGTGCTCTACTTCTTGCTTCATTGATATCATCTGCAGACGCTAAAGCAACGCCCATACGGCGACGTTTAAATGAAGTGGGCTTTCCAAAAAGTCTTAGATCAGATTCTGGCACCATGAGTGCTTTATCGATATTTTCAAAACGAATGCCATCGGCATCATGATGGCCATAAATGACAGCGCTCGCCGAAGGACGTGTTAAATGAGTATTTACAGGTAAACCTAAAATCGCACGCGCATGGAGTTCAAATTCATTTTGACGTTGGCTTGCCATCGTCACCATACCCGTATCATGAGGACGTGGGCTCACTTCTGAAAACCACACTTGATCATCTTTAACAAAGAGCTCCACACCAAACAAACCTAAACCACCTAAAGCATCGGTAATTTTTTTAGCAATGTCACGTGCTTTTTCTAATGCCACTATATGCATGGGTTGTGGCTGCCAACTCTCTACATAATCACCCTCAACTTGCTTATGACCTATAGGCTCACAGAAATAAGTTTCAATGTTGCCCTTTTCATTTTTGGCTCTGACGGTGAGGAGAGTAATTTCATAATCAAAATCAATCTGACCTTCGACAATCACGACACCTTTATTGACTCGTCCTGCGGAGGCTGCATAATCCCATGCATCTTTGACTTGTGATACTTCAGTAATTCGAGATTGACCTTTACCGGAAGATGACATGGTTGGTTTTACAAAACATGGATAACCAATACCGCAATCAATCGCTTGTTGTAATTCTTCTAAACTTTTGGCAAATGCAAATGGTGATGAAGGAAGTTTTAATTGGTTCGCCGCTAAATCACGAATACCTTCACGATTCATTGTGAGTTGCACGGCTTTAACGGTGGGTATCACAATCGCATCGCCACTCTTTTCGATTTGCGCTAATACATCAGTATTAAT
>RGPR01000276.1 GCA_010030245.1 Gammaproteobacteria bacterium | reverse complement strand
AATATCTTCTATACAAGCTTGCTCCTTAAGTTTTGCTTGTCTTAATCGATTGGTCAATTTCCTGTTGTCTCTGACAAGGCACTCACGCTCAATGAGCAACGCAAACCGCTCATCGAATGATAAGCGGTTGATATCAGGGGTTCCAATTTGCTCTTGAAATGCCTCTAATACGCCTTGCCAACGCAACGTTTTTAACTGCTCAAATAAAGGGTGTGTTAACATCATATATCTCCTTGGTAATGGTTAATGGTAGTACTTCGGTCCACGAATATTGTCATGGAGAAGGATTGGTTCAGCCGCCATTAACGTGCTGTCTGGCAAGGGTAATGGCTGCTGATCTAATCCGCTTTTTAAGATTGATTCGATGTTTTTATAGCGAATAGCGCCAATATGAAGTGCACGAATGGCCGCATTCTCTAGCCGTTCTTTCCCATACTGTTTGCTCATTCGTAAAATACCCAAACAACTACGATATGATTGCTCAGGGATTTTATGGGTTTGTGTTAGCTCTTTAATTAGCTTTCCTGTATTGGGACCAATACTGTGTGCCCATGCATGCATACGTTCGGGTGTCCACTCTGCATAATCTTGATGGGCTCGCGGCATATGCTCATGAATAGTACTGTGCCCTGGTTTTAACATACGTCTGTGTAATGCAATGCGATTTCCTTTATGAAAGCACTCAATCGTATTGGATGTTATGCGCACATCGATAATTTCTTTTAGAAATTGATAAGGGACGCTATAGTAATGTTTTTCAATGGCCAAATGATAGTCAACTCCTGCACGAGCACGTTTCCATTCAGCAAAAACATACGGTTTAGATGGTAATGGTTTTAAGGCTGGTTTATCTATCTCAAGATATTGTGAAAAGCGTGTTCCTTCAAGCTCATAAAATGCTTTTGCATTATAAGCCTGTAATAAGGGCTGTATTGCCTGATTAATTTCATTGACGCTGAAGAAAGTTATGTCGCGCAGCGGTGCTAAAATCCAACGCTGGATACCTTGTACACCAACTTCCACTTTGGCTTTATCTTTAGGCGTCCGTACGCGTGCTGGCACCACAGCAACACCATAATGATCAGCGAGTTCTTGGAATGTCTTGTTCACGTCTGGATCATAGAGATGAGCTTTTGTGATACCAGAACGAAGATTGTCGGGCACAAGGCACGTCGTAACACCATCAAAAAACTCAAAAGCATGCACATGCGAAATCACCCAAGACACAAGGCTTTGATCAGGTGTTGCTTCTATACCCATCTTTGATCGTTCCTAAGCCCTCCGTGCGCCAAATTGATCCGAATCAATCAAAAAACAATA
>RGPR01000275.1 GCA_010030245.1 Gammaproteobacteria bacterium | reverse complement strand
AATAACTTTGCTGCCAGCATGCTGTCTTCCTGCGCGTCCTGCAACCTGAATAATCTGTTGCAAAGTGGTTTCTTGCGCATTATACAAAGGAAAATTCAAATTAACATCAGCCCATAAAATACCCACTAATGTAACGTTAGGAAAATGATATCCTTTAGTAATAGTTTGCGTACCAACTAAAATATCAATATCACCTCTTTCAAATCCATCCATTACGTGTGTCCACAATTTTCGATCAACTGTTGAATCTAAATCAGCTCGCGCAATACGCGCTTGAGGGAACATGCGTTCAAGAATAGTAACCACCTGCTGCGTGCCAATGCCTTTAGAAATCAATTCTTCACTGGAACACTTACTGCACGTTTTTGGTTTTTGTTGTTGATAAGAACAATAATGACACTTAAGTACGTCATCTTTATGTGGCGTTAAACTGACTGAACATGATGCACACATAAACACAAACGAGCATGCTTTACACTGAACAAAAAACCCCATACCACGCCTGTTTAAAAAAATAATTGATTGTTCTTTTTTTTGTAAATTATTTTTTAGGGCTGCATAAAGTTGTGTACTAATCCAAAAACTTTTACGTTCTTTTTTATCAGCAAGGTACACAAATTCAATTGAAGGAAAAGCGCCTGCAAATCGTTTTTTTAATTGAAAAAATTTCCATTTTCGTGTTTGCACATTATGCAATGTCTGAATTGAAGGAGTTGCCGATCCTAATAAAATAGGAATCTTACAAATTGAAGCACGCATCAAAGCGCTATCTTTAGTATTAAATTTGGGATGTTTTTTTTCCTGAAATCCAACTTCATGCTCTTCATCAACAATAATCAACCCCAAATTTGGTACTGGTAACAGCACAGGCAAATGCACACCAATAATCAATTGCGGTACTTTTTGTAGTAAATTTGACCACAATTGTTTTCTGTCTTTTGCACTTGTTGCACAATGAAAACTAAATATTGGCATATTTAAAGGAAGCTGCCTTTTTAATAATTTTTCAAACTGCACAGCAAGCGTTACTTCTGGCAACAATAAAATGACTGATTTTTTTTGTGTTAATGTATTAATAATTAATTGTTTATAAACTTCTGTTTTTCCAGACCCGGTCACTCCATGCAAAACTGTTGGTTGATAGACTGGCGTTATAATATGCGGTGTCAGAAAATCAACAACATCCTGTTGTTCTTGTGTTATAAGTTTATATCTTTTAAATACAGAACAAGTCGATCACAATCCTTTGGACGATAAACTCTTCCATCTGGTGATGAAAATAATGCACAAGTCTGAGCAATCTTACTAATTACATCGTCA
>RGPR01000274.1 GCA_010030245.1 Gammaproteobacteria bacterium | reverse complement strand
TATTTTTCATTGGTTGTCCACTAGTTGGGCTTACTTCTGACTCATTATCAGAAATTAAAACAAGTCCAGACTCTTTATCCCAAAAAACATTTTCTACTACAAGTTCAGCAATGTCGCCTTTAACAACATTTACCCCATCTACCTTTTCAATAGAAACAACACTTGCAAATTGATTTGCTGGACTATCTACAAGAGAAAGTTCAACAAGGTCATAATCTTTAATAATTCTAATTGGTTTATCCATTTTTTCGTCATAAGCATCATCCCACTTATTCATTTTACCGCCAATTGAAAAACCCGAAAGGGTTCCGTCAAGAACTTTTTCCCATGTATTTTGTGCACCCTTTGAAACGTATGCAGAAACAAATACACCAGAATAAAACTTTTTAGATTGTGGATCAAAATACTTATCTTCTTTAAATGAAACCATTTTACCAACTGCGGATGGTTGATGCATTTCACGAATATTGCCTTTAAAAACAGAAAAAGCCTTGACGCTTGCCTCTGCTGTAACAATATCATTTTGCTTATCAACATTATCAAGTGTCGCAAAACCTGATACAATTCTGCGTTCTTTATCTACTTTTGCAATCGGCATCGAAAGACGAACGTTATCGCCTTCAGTGCTCCAGTGTGCTTTATTGATAATCATATCATCACCATTATACCAACTATTTTCACAGTTTTTTATAACTGTGTAAAACTTATGTGGATGAACGACCTTCTCCCTTTGGATTTCTTCCACTTACTGTTGCAGTACTGTCTGCTTGTGCAGCAGATCTTTGAGCATCTCTTGTTCTATTTTGAGCAAGATTTGCTCTAGCATCAGTAGCCTGTCTTGGAGACATTACAAATGGAGCATCTCCTTCTTTAAGTTGTGGAAGTCCTAGTTTTTCACGAGCCTCATTTGGCATCATAACCTGTGTCTTGACATATCTTTCAAGAATCTGAGATTGAGCAATTTCATCTGTTAGTGTAAGTTCATTAAACTTTAATTCAACAATATCTGTTTTTTCAGCAATAATCTTATTAATAAGTTTTTCAAGTTCTGTTTGTGCTGGACGACAAACTTGTTCTTTAAATGTTCTATCTTGTGCAAGAGATCCTGCTGTTGATGCTCCTTCTCCTCCGCCAAGTTTTGATAAAGGAACTTGATGTGCAACCAGAATATCATCACGATTTTGCAAACGATATTCTTTAAATGATGCTTCTTGAATACCATTTTCAATTGGTTCCATTTTAAATTCAACTTTATTTGTATCAGAGTCTCCTGGAAGTGGAATATAAAGAGTTCTATGTGATTGAGCCTTTAGTCCAGTC
>RGPR01000273.1 GCA_010030245.1 Gammaproteobacteria bacterium | reverse complement strand
CGGCATCCTAGGATGCCGTTTTTAATTACCTCAACTACTAAGCGATTAATCTTAGAAGAATAAGATTGCGCCTGCAGAGTATGTATCACTTTCATTCTTCTGACCTGCTTGGTTTTCAGATTGAATGTTGTTGTACTCAGCTACTAAATTTAAATGCTTAGTAAGTGGATGGTATGCACCAAGAGTAATTCTCTCGTTAGAACGAACAAGCGTTGTTGCATCACCAGTCGTCATACCAAGATTAGATACACCGTAAGCTAAACCAATTTTAGTTTTGGTTGGTAATGCATATGTTGCTTGAATGTAACCACCGTCAGAGCTACGCTTAGCTGTAGAAGTGGTTGACGCTGTTGAGTTCCATGATGGATAACCATGCAACATTGTCGTACCAATGCCTTGGCCATCATACCAGTATGCAGTTAAACCCATTCCATTGGCATTAATAGTAGCTCCAATTTCACCAGCTGTTGCTGTGAAGCTCTTATTTGCAGCATCACTAATATTAACGTCATGACTTAACCCACCAACCCATACTTTACCTGAGAATTGATCAGCGCTAAATGCATAAGAAGCTTGACCTTCAAAACCAAAGCGGTCTTGGTTAGCGTTAGCTAAAACCGATGAAATACTCATGTTAGGATTAACGATACCTACAGAAGCTGAGAAGCCGTTGAAGTTAGGTGTTGTGTAAGTCGCTTGACCTTTCCAGCCAGCATAGATATAGCCGGTACCGATACCACCTAATGTAGTTGCTGCACCAGAATTAGCAGCGCCACCACCAACACCAAGCAATGTCATGTCATTTAAGATAGCGTTTGATGCAAAAATACCGATATCTTTACCAAGTTTGATGCTACCCCATGATTTGTCACCAAACGTTAAGAATGATTGACGGAATAATGGTGTTTTACCATCACCAGCAACGCTATTATCAGAAACGTTTGGTTGCATACTAATTGTGAAAGATACGTCCACATCATTTTGGCGTGTTGTACCTGTAAAACCCAACCATGATGGTAAAAGGCCTGTATTGATGCCAATGTATTTGTCACCATTAGGACCAGTAGTTGGTGTAGAGGCTAAACCGCCAGTCACAGTTCCACCTGAAGCTTTGGCATGAGTGTAGTTAACAAAAGCATTTACGTTACCGTTAACGTCTAAAGTCCACTCACCTGCTGGAATAACGATACCAGCGTTAGCTGCTGAAGCTGAAAGTGCTAAAACTGCACCAGCCACTGCTAATTTAATATTCTTGTTCATTTATTTCTCCTATTGTTTTAAAAACCTCATCAATTGCTTGATGAGAAAGTTCGCGAACTTTCCCAATGAAT
>RGPR01000272.1 GCA_010030245.1 Gammaproteobacteria bacterium | reverse complement strand
ATTCGCTCACATGCTCCAACATGATCCATCAACATAGATCTTTCCCGATCCATCTGAGCAAATGCAAATGGATTCAGATCCCCCTTATCCAAAGCTAAACGAAGCAATCCGGATATTTTCAACAAAACATAAAAGGGCATATGACTTGATGCAATCAACTTTTCAGCTTCACTTTTTCCCAACAACTGTTCAAACTTGCCCAATTCTTTTTCAGATCGCAATGATTCTTTTGCAGCATGAGGAAAAACCTTCACCCAGGTTATCACCTCCTCACGCCAAACCTGATCTTTAGGGCCATAAGCCAGCGCTTCCAAAGCTAGATTTCTACATTGATTTACAATGCCACCCCATAAGGTTCTGCCTTCCCACCAACGGTCGTAGCCGGCATTGGTACGCAATATCAATAACAGGCCCAGAGCAGCCCCCGCAATTTCATGCGGGCCCACCTCCAGCCCTAGGTTAACCTTAAAAACCTCTTCAATATAATGATCAACAGCACATATCAATCCAGCTATTAATCCAAAAACAAAAACATTTAAAATTACAATTGGGGTTACCGAACCCTTGATGGAAATTGCTTCCCGCCAGAATATAAAAAACGCATTTAACTTCATACTTTTCAACCTCGAGCTACTTATCCACCCATCATGGGTGAACTATGGTGCTCTATTTTCGATCTATTTCTGATCCATTTCCTGCCCACCATCCCAGGAATCATTCGGTGGGTTCTGCTGATAATCTTTAGAACGATCGGCATAAATTTGAATCAACTTATCATCAGGGTATTCGATGGCTAATTTTTGAAATGAGCCCAAAGCACCCGACCAGTCTTGTTTAGTATAGGCATCATAAGCCTTTTTAAAATCCACGGAAAATCTGATGGTACTTTCTGGTGTTTCTCCTGCAATACCAAGCAACTCATGCACCAGTATTTTTTTATCCTTGCCTTTGACAGCAACCAAATCTACGGGACGGGTTACCAGCCTTTCACCACATGCTTTTAAAGTAACATCAGAAATCATGATCGTCGTACCATATACCTTGTTCAAGCCTTCAAGCCTGCTTGCAAGATTTACATTGTCACCTATCACGGTATAACTTAAATGTTCTTCGGTGCCGATATTCCCAAGCACCACATTCCCTTTATTAATTCCTACTCTAGCTTTGAATATGGGCTTATTCAATCTTGACCATTTCTGCTGTAAAAAAGATAGCTTTTGAAGGCCCTGGATTGCTGTTTTGCAAGCTTGGAATGCATAATCATCGCAATCGCGCGGTGCATTCCAATAAGCCATCACTGCATCCCCTATGTATTTATCCACCGTGCCTTGATTTCTAATAATGACGGA
>RGPR01000271.1 GCA_010030245.1 Gammaproteobacteria bacterium | reverse complement strand
TTTAATATGAATTTTACAATTAGTGACGAAATTTTAGATGAATTAATCGGTGATGCAAAAACTCAAGGCTTCTTTTTGGAGAAGGTGGTTTAATCAAAAAGTTATCAAAACGGGTGGTGTAACATTTGTTCTGTAATTTAAGTATGGCATTGTGGTGCGGTCATCGATTAAACTTCAGTTTCTTAAAAAAGGAGTAAAAAAGATGACCACGAAACACCATTATACAGGATTAACTGATTTTGCAGAAGTATTATCAGACCAAGGTTTAGAGGGATTAGGCAATGCGGTTGCTCTTTTAATCAATGAGGCCATGAAAATCGAGCGAGAACGTCATATCAATGCTAGCGCTTATGAACGTACAGATGCTCGTAACGGCTATGCAAATGGGTTCAAACCAAAAAAATTAAATACACGTGTCGGTCAATTGGATTTAAAAGTACCGCAGGTCCGAGGATGTGACTTTTATCCTTCATTTTTAGAAAAAGGACTTCGGTCAGAGCGAGCCTTAACTTTATCGATTGCAGAGATGTATGTTCAAGGCGTCTCAACCCGAAAAGTGAATGCCATATTAGAAGAGATGTGCGGATTTGAAGTCAGTAGTATGGATGTTAGTCGAGCCGCAAAAGTGCTTGATGAAGAATTTGCAGTTTGGAGGTCTCGTCCATTGTCAGCTTATAAGTATTTATTACTGGATGCACGATATGAGAAAGTTCGACAAAGTGGGACAGTTGTTGATTCTGCCGTATTGGTGGCCTATGGCATTAATGAAAGTGGAATGCGTGTGGTTTTGGGGGTTTCAGTATCTTTATCAGAAGCCGAGACGCATTGGCGGACCTTTTTGGAAAGCTTGGTTGCGCGCGGGCTCCATGGTTTAGAATGCATCACGAGTGATTCACATAGTGGCTTAAAGGCGGCTAAAAGAGCGGTATTTCCTTCTGTACCATGGCAGCGCTGTCAATTTCATTTACAACAAAATGCACAAGCTTATATACCAAAAATGAGCATGAAACAGGATGTTGCCACGGATATAAGAACTATTTTTAATGCACCGAATCGAGAAGAAGCAGACCGGCTGTTAAAGCTAACGGTAGTAAAATATGAAAAAACTGCTCCACAATTAAGCGCGTGGATGGAAACAAGCATTCCTGAAGGATTAACGATTTTTAGTTTCAAGGAATCTCATCGCCGTCGCATACGTACAACAAATTTGCCAGAGCGCGTGAATCGAGAGATAAAAAAACGAACGAAAGTCGCCAGTATATTTCCTTCAGCAGAATCATGTTTACGCTTAGTAACAGCAATTTTAATTGAGATATCTGAAGAATGGGGAGCAGGAAAAGCTTATTTATCG
>RGPR01000028.1 GCA_010030245.1 Gammaproteobacteria bacterium | reverse complement strand
GCCATTGATGCTTGAGCTCAATGCTAGGCCAGGATTAAGCATCCAAATTGCCAATCAAGAAGGTCTGCTTGGTCGATTAAGAGCTATTGAAGCCAGAGCTGCTCTGCATCCCCACGAAGCTATTACCGCCAGAATAGGCTTTAGTCAAATGCAGTTTGCAAGGCCACTAGCAGCGTCTGGTCCTGCCTAATTTTAGATCTGTGCCAGATGTTGTCTAATTTAGGCAGACTCATCTCCCCCTCTCTGTTTAGTGACTGATGCGTTTTTTAGGTACCGCCGTATGGCCACAAAAAACCATCAACATAATTGACATACTACCAGAATATTTTATCCATTTCATACATCTCAAGGGTGGTCGCAATGGCAAATTCAATGGCGCCATCGGTTGCCTGAATAATCCGATTAGGATCTTGGCTAAATCCACTTTCATCCCCAATGATGGCAAGAACAGCGCCGCACATGATTTTGTCTTTATCTGAAAAAGCATTACCCTGTCGGGCTGTGAGCACTGGCGCCAATGTAAAAAATTGGGCACATTCCATTTCAGTTGCCATAACCCCAGCTTTACGCAGCGCATTCATGTATTGTGGCGATTCGTCTAATAGAGAAAATTGGAACTCTCGCGCAAAAAGTGAGCTTTTAGAATGTACCACACCAAAATGTACGCTTCTATCGTTAAACAAACCCTTTGCTGCGGCTTTTTTAGAAGCAAGCACATATTCAAAAGAAGCCATGGCTGGATATTCTGGATAAATATAATCCCAGCTCGCTTTATCATCTCGAACCGCACCTGTTGCCACAACAATATCAGCAACATCAATCTGCTTTGGATGCAAAGAGCCTGAAGTACCCACGCGAAGTAAACGCTTAGCACCTAAAATGACCAACTCATTGATAATAATATCCGCACTTGGCCCGCCCATTCCAGAAGCAATTGACGCAACATCAACTAATTCACCACTTGCAGTTCTCATCTGACCTAAATAAAGATTATGCTGTCTTGCATGGAACTTTTCACTTCGATTTTCAAATCGCTCTGAAATTTGCTTGGCACGAGCATCAGAACCAGTTACAAAAAAATATCGACCTATGCCGTGATTGCCTTTAATGTCATTTTCACAAGCATTCATATGATGTACCGAAGATGTCATATTTATATCCTTCAATATCTAAAATAAAAAAGAAAAAGGGCATTATCCACGATAACATCCCTTTTGCAAGTTTATTTGTTATTCAAGGCCTAATTGGCGAATTCGTTGTACTTCCATGATCAAGGCTCTAAAATAATCATAGGACATGTAGAAGGTTCCTTGATCGCCTAATTTATCTCCCCAGGAATTTCTCAGGGTAATAAGGCCGCGATGTATTCGCCCAAAATTATCTTTCGCGTAAGCGTTGTCATCATAACCAGTGACAACCATTTCATGGCCGGCAAATTGTGGATTTTCGTTTAAATCATCGATAATTTCAGGCGTTAGCAACCAGGTATCATTAAAAGCCTTATGCGTACCAATCGCACCTGCCAAACCCTCAACATAATTAACCAATAACACCCCAATAACAAGGCGATCACCTCTCGCCAATGTTTGTTTAACTTGGGATAATGTAATCGCGCTATCTATTTTATCTTGTGTTATTTGAAATAAATCGAGCACTGATGTCCAAGCAATGCGTTTAGATACCAGTGAATGGCTATATTCATGGTATTGACTTGCATTCATTTCCTGACCTTTATCTTCTGAAATTAGTGGATAATCCGTTAAACCACCACATCCAAATGCGCGTTGATCTTGCTTGGTCATGACGCCAAACATATCAAGTTGCGATAAGACATTAATACCAAGGGACCCATCCCAGCCACTAGGGCTAAAGCCATTTTCTTGCAAATATTGACCCAATTGAAGCGGGCACAACTGACTAATATAATCGCCTTTTTTAATCACCGCATCAATTGCAGCAGTCACCGCAAAGGTCACACAAGAACCATGGATACCTTGGTTTAGTACTGGTACATTTTCCATGCCCAATTGAACTGATGGTGGCAATCCGGATAGTTTAGCTAATGCAGAAGTTCTGGTCTCTTGTACGCGAGCCACAAACCTTTTTTGCGCTTTTTCACTTAAACCGACCCTCATTAAGCTAACTGACTGATGTTGAGAAGATTGGGAAAGCGTGACGGGAGACGGCAGGTGAATTTCTTGCTGAAAATTACCCAATATTGAAATATCTTCTGCGAACGAAAGCGTTGAGAACAACGATGTCAATGCCAACCAATGGTAAGCTTTCATAAAATCTCCTCTTCATATCCGAATTATGTTTTTTTCACGAAGCTTTAATGGCTATACCATCTCTTTCATGTCGAAAGCAACGTATACACGGCGAGCTAGAAAAACAGCATAACATAGTTAAACTTCGTCAACCATCGACATCATCCATTTTTTTAAACAGCGTTCATGATTAATAACCTCCATGCCAAGGCCTCTGAGGCTCACCCACCAAGTATTGGTGTTAGCAAAACCTTGTTTTAATGCTTTCATCCCAAGAATAAGCAAACTAATTTTAGCTCGCCGTTCACGCTGATATCGTGCCAAGTTCGCTGACGTAAAAGGATTGTCAAATTGGCATAAGGAAATAATATCGGCAATGCCAGTATTTAAGCCAAGTCCTGCTAAGGGGTGAAAATGATGCGCACTATCTCCTAGTAAAATCCAATTTTCACCATAATAAGCTTGCGCGTGCACCATTTTCAAGGGAAATGCATGCCTTTTACTGATTTCAACACACAAACCAACCTGCCCCCCCATACTTAAATTTAATTGATGCATAAAATCATCAGCAGATAGGGTCATATGCTGCTTTGCCAATTGCTCATCCAAAGACCAAACGATTGAATAGCGCTTGGGTTCTATCAGTGGCAAAAATGCCAGTGGTCCTTGTGGGGTAAATACTTGAAAAGCAACACCTTGATGTGGCTTATCACATACCACCTCAGCGACAATTCCCAATTGCTGGTAATCATCTCTATCACAGGGAACTTTTAAAGATTCTCGCAATATTGACTGTGCACCATCAGCAATACATAAAAATGAAGCTGATTCCTCTTGATGAAGTCGCCATTGTTCATCGACTAAAATCGGCACTTCTCCTTGTGCATGCTCATGCAGTGGAATGGCTTTTTCCAACAATACGTGGTTAATGGCTTGCCAAAGGGAAGCTTCATCAACAATATAAGCCAAAGCTGTTTTTTGCCGATCGGCGGCTTTAAGCTCAATTGCAGCCCCTCCTAAACCATCCCAAACATACATACGCTTAATCCCAGATAATTTTGGCTTTGGAATATTGAGCTTATCTAGCAAGGCAATTGATGCATGATTCAAGGCAAAGACACGTTTTGTATCAGCATGTTGGTGGTTTTTCGGGCCACGCCACAAACGAGGTGCAAAGCCTTTTTGCTCAAGACTTAATGCTGTTAACATGGCAATGATGCCACCACCATATACCGCTACTTGTTTAGTCATTGAAGTCCTCTAAAGTCGCATAAATCTCTTCAGGTAAATCATAATGAATGCCTTGGGCATAGCTTTCAAATACTTCGCGTAAAGCACTACATTCTGCCATTGCCATGAGCCCCATCCCTTTGAACACCTTCGGTATTAAGGCAAATTGATCAGCAAGAAATGATGTGGCTTTTTGAATGAGTCGCTGATCATTGGTCCTTGCCAATAAATATTGAGCAAATGTGGTTTCTGACATGCCATATTTTTTAATCATATCCAATAATACAACCACATCCCTTAGGCTCAAGTTGAACCCTTGACCTGCAACAGGATGTAAAGAATGCGCCGCATTGCCTAGGAACAAAATATTTTTAAATGATTGTTTTGGCATAAAACTTTGTTTCAAAGGATAGGTTTTGATTGGGCTAATCCATTCAAAACGCCCTAAACGCGATCCGAATTGTTTTTTTAAAGCAACATCGAGTTCATCAATGTCATGGGCTTCTTTACAACTCCATACCATAGCCATTTCATGCGAATGCCAAGGTAAAAGTGCTAAAGCTCCCCAATTTGTAAAACGTTCATAAGCCAAACCTTGATGTGGTTTTTTTAATTTGATTCGCCCAAGATATGCTATTTGCTCTTTGCCAAGCTCCAGCGGCAAGGCGCAGGCCATTCTGACTGGTGACATCAAACCATCAGCTGCAATAATCCAATTGGCAACAATTTGAATATCTTCATCATTGACTTGGGCACTAATACGATAAGGATCAAGATGATTAGCAAAGCCCAAAAAACGCCCTTTGAGCAAGGATTTTTCTTGATTTAAGCTTTTTTTTAATGAAACCTGCAATGCCGATAAATCAGCCACCACACCAACTTTGCGCCGTTCATCATCACCAAAGATCAATTGGCCAAAAGCCGCTTCACAAGACACATGTATTTTACAAATATTGGTGCAATCGGGTTTTACCATTTGCCAAACACCAAGGTAATCGAGGATGGCCTGACTTGATCTTGCCAAAGCAAGTGGCCGAGTTTGTCCATCAGTTTGAGCCAATTGTTCATCTAGCAATAAATACGGAATATTTAGATTCTCTAAACCTTTAGCAAGACTTAAGCCGACTAAACCACCGCCTACAATCAAAATATCCGTTTTATACTCACGCATCAGCGATGATCCCCTTCAAGCCATCAATTGATTTGGGCAGTGCAGCTGATAAAACATTGTGGCCTGCTTTGGTAATTAACACATCATCTTCTATTCTGATGCCAATGCCGCGCCATTTTTCAGGAACATTTTTGGCATCACTGGCAATATAAATACCAGGCTCAACCGTCATAACCATGCCTTGCTCAAGCTGGATTGATTGACCATCCTTGATATAACTGCCGACATCATGAACATCAAGGCCTAGCCAGTGCCCTGAATTATGCATATAAAAATCACGATAACTTTGGGTCTCCAATACTGTATCAAGACTACCCGATAACAATCCCAAATCAATTAATCCTTGGCTAAGGATAACAACAATTTTGGCTTGAACAGCATCCCATGAAAGGCCAGGTTTTAATAATTGAATCGCCTCCATTTGTGCAGATAAAACCAATTCATAAATGGCTTGTTGGCAAAAGTGCCATTGCCCCTGAACAGGATAAGTTCTAGTGATATCAGCAGCATAACCCAAATGCTCCCCACCGGCATCGATTAGCAATAAGTCATCCGGCTTAAAACGACGATGAGATTCGGTATAATGTAAAATACAGGCATTTGGTCCTGAAGCTACAATCGAAGGATAAGCTAAATTCATACAACCTTGAGTCTGCAGGGTATAATGGAAAATTGCTGCCGCTTGATATTCAAACTCACATTGACGAATACCCCGCATCACTTGTTGGTGGGCAAGAATAGAATAATCAACTGCCTGTTGCAAGGCAGCAATTTCTTGCTCACTTTTAATTAAACGCATTTTCGCCAATTTCGGACTTAAATCATGGAAAGAACTGGCTTTAAATCTATCTGGGTGGCGCATTTGTCGTTGGTTTTTCCAAGCCCCAAATAAGCGCCGCTCCCAAGCACCTGCTTGTAAAAATGGGTAATGGATCTCTGTGGCATCGGCAATATAATCTTGGATTCTAACTTCAAATTCCTCAATCGGATAGGCTTCATCAAACCCAAGCTCTTCTTGAGCACGCGCAGGACCCATTACAGGGCCAGTCCAGATCGTTGTTAAAGGATTAATTGCTTGGCAAAACAAAATTGATTTCCCTTTAAATAACACCAAGATAGCATGCGCTTCATTAAAACCTGTTAAATACAAAAAATCACTATACTGACGAAAGGGGTAATGCGCATCCCCATTTCTAAGCTGCTCTTCTGCACTGGCAAGCACAGCGATTGCCTGTGGGCCCAGCATTTTCAATAGCTGTTTGCGTCTTTTTTGCACTTCTACATGATTCATCATGACATCATCCTTGTGTTAGTGATGTGATGCTTGTTTTGATTCAGCTTCATCTGCTTGTAAATCACAAAAAAGCTGCATGACCGCCAAACGGACATATTCGGTGATGTCCACATAAGCTTGTTCATCCTGCTCATTATCTTCAAGATTATCGATGTCCATGTCGGCAAAATCCTCAAGATGCTGCAACACTTCAATGGTTTCTTCACTATCAAAATCCTCTAAGCACAATCCTGACATATCAAGACCTTTTAAAAACCCCTGCATCCAAGTGGTAAAGGCAAAAAGTCTATTCCTTAGCGTATCCTCATCGTGCGGCAATAACAGCTGAAAATTAAAGTCAAAATTATACAAACAAGTATGTGTAATTGTATAAATGGAAAATAATGCATTCATGGCCTGGTGATAGCGGGAACCAGACTTATTCATCGTCAGTGAACGAAGATAGGCCTCTGCTTGTTCCGATGCCCCACCCACAATCAAACCTGTGACCATGCCATGAAGCTCCGCAGGGTCTAAATTGAGTTCTAAGATTGCCAAATCATTTGACAATTGTTCATAATCAGCAAGAACATGTTGGGCTTCAGATACATAAGACATAAATTTCTCATTTAATTAAAAAAGATGATCATAACTGATTTGCTCAAATATGCCAAAATTGTTAACATGTCAATATTGATATTTTGAGGAAAATAATATGAACAACGAAAATCAATGTACTATTCAACTAATGAATAAATCATACAAAATAAAATGCCCTCCGGAAGAAATGGAAAATTTACAGCAGGCAGCAAAACGCTTAAATACAACTATTGCTCACAAAAAAAGCCAATTTAAAACCCTTGATGCACAACAAATTCTATTATTAGCTGCGCTTCATATTAGTCATGAACTGGTGAACCAAGAGCAAAAACAGCAGCAGCAACGTGAACAACTATCGCAATTCATCCATTCACTAGAGCATAAATTAGAAGTTGAAAATTGGATTGAACCGGCCTAAGTCAACACATTCAAACTATGCACTGCGGTCATCCCTTTTGGTAAATTTTTACCTGTTTGGCCGCGTTTTCCCAGAAAATCTTTCCACTTGTTGAAACCCCATTGATGGGTTTGCTTTTTATCCGTCAATAACAAATATTTTTCAGCTGAAATAACCACTGCCGCCACTAAACTGACTTGCTCATGACCAACACCTGGTTTACATTTGATTAAACAATTGCCTTTCCCCTTACTAAGAAGAGGTAACTCAGTTAAAGGAATAATCAATAAACGTCCCATCGAATTTAACAAAACCAGGTAGAAATCATCAAGCTTAGGTACTGCGTGGACTGCGAGCATCTGATGGCCTGGTGCTAAACTCATGCAAAATTTACCATTGCGGTTTTTACTTTGTGCAGCCGTTGCCGCAACACAAAAACCAAAGCCTCCATTATTGACCATGATAAAATATGCATCTGTTTCAGCACTTGCTAAAGCAATAAATTTTTCTCCATCTGACAAATTAAGACGACTACTCAAAGGCTCTCCCTGGCCTCTTGCTGAAGGCAAGGTATGGGCTGGTAATTGATAGACCTTGCCTTCTGTGTCAAAAAAATAAATGGGCTGAGTGCTTCGTGCTTTAACCTGTGCCAGAAAAGCGTCTCCAGCTTTAAACGGATACGTTACACCATCAGCGTCAAGCCCTTTTGCAGCCCTAATCCAGCCTTGTTTAGACATGATAACTGTCAGCCACTCATTTGAAATGACCTCTGTTGTTGCCATGGCTTGAGCGCTTGGTCTATCTACAATTGGACTACGTCTTGCATCGCCATATTTTTTAGCGTCTTCAGCAATTTCAGCTTTAACCAATGCTCGAAGAGCCATGTCATCACCGAGCCAATTTAAAAGTTGAGCCTGTTCTACAAGCAAGGTCTCCTGTTCTTCTTTAAGGAGTCCCTCCTCCAATTTCGCTAAATGACGAAGCTTGGTATCTAAAATGGCGTTTACCTGACGCTCAGTCAGGCCAAAATACTGCATGAGCACTTTCGCAGGTTCTTCTTCTTCACGAACAATACGAATGACTTCATCAAGGTGCAAATAAACAATTAACAAACCAAAAATCACTTCCAAACGATCTTCTACCTGATGAAGGCGATGCTGCAAACGCTTAGATACTGTGGTCAGACGGAAGCTTAACCACTCGTTTAATACCTGAAGCAATGTTTTTACTTCAGGCCGCCCATTGAGTCCAATCAGATTACAGTTATATCGATAACTTTTTTCAAGATCCGTTGTTGCAAACAAATGACTCATCATGGCATCAGCATCCACTCGTCCTGAGCGAAGCTTTAATACCAAACGCGTAGGATGTTCATGATCCGATTCATCCCTTAGGTCATCGAGCATCGGTAGTTTTTTTTGCTGCATTTGAGCTGCAATCTGTTCTAAAATTTTAGCCCCTGATACTTGGTATGGTAAGGCAGTAATCACCACCTGATGCTTTTCAAGCTGATAGACCCCACGACAACGAACACTGCCACCACCTGATTGATACATGAAGGCCAATTGCTGTTTTGAGGTGACCATTTCTGCAGCTGTTGCAAAATCTGGGCCCTGAATATATTTCAAAACATCCTTCAGTGTTGCCTCGGGCTTATCCAAAAGCATCATACAAGCTTTGGCAACTTCAACTAAATTATGTGGCAAAATATCGCTAGCCATCCCCACAGCAATACCAGAGGCCCCATTTAACAACACATTCGGTAAACGGGCAGGCAAGAGTGCAGGTTCTTGTAAAGTGGCATCAAAGTTATCAACCCAATCAACCGTTGAAAATGGCAGTTCCTTTAGCAACACCTCTGCATACGGCGACAGGCGAGCTTCAGTATATCGCATCGCGGCAAATGATTTAGGATCATCTGCCGAACCCCAGTTCCCTTGCCCATCAATTAAAGGATAACGATAAGAAAAAGACTGCGCCATTAAAACCATGGCCTCATAGCAAGCGCCATCACCATGCGGGTGAAATTTACCTAAAACATCTCCGACCGTTCTGGCTGATTTCTTATACTTATTACTGGCTTTTAAACCCAATTCTGACATCGCATAAACAATTCGACGCTGCACAGGTTTTAAACCATCAGCAAGATGCGGCAATGCACGGTCTAAAATAACCGCCATGGCATAATCAAAATAGGCCTGAGAGGTAAACTCGGATAAAGCTTGTTTTTCAAGGGTTGAGGCCATGGTATTTTCACTTTTTTTGCATGAAACCATTCTAAAACAAGCCCATTACATGGTCAAACACATTTACGCATATCGACATGCAAGTAAGTAAATTTTTTGAACAAACCAAAAATATAGTCTATGATTAGTATAGAAGCACAAAAAAGGACTGATGAATATGAATTTAAATCACATCTGGAAAGGTGGTCTTTCAGGATTACTGTCGACACTGCTTATCTCTGTTGTCATGATCCTCAAAAAGAGCATTGGATTTTCTACTCAGTTTAATCCCATAGAGGAACTAAGTAATAGCCTGAATCTTCATCTAGTATCATATGGCTGGTATCTACATTATTTCTTAGGAGTCATGTTTGGCATCATTTTTTCTGTGATCTATTACCATATTCCTGGAGAAAGTCGTTTTCGAGGCTTTATCTTTGGAGCAAGCATTTGGTTGATCATGATGATCACTGTAATGCCACTCAGTGGTATGGGATTTTTCGCGATGAATATTGGCTCTAATGTTGCCATGTATACATTTGTCATGCACATCATCTATGGCATTTTCTTAGGCATAATTTATGGCTACTTAGATAAGAAAATGAGCTGAGATCAATTGCCAAATACCTATGTAGAGATAACAATCTAAAACAAGCGTATTAATGATTCATTTACTTTAACTATATTGCATCTCTTGAGAAAGAAACTTTAGCAGATAAGGATGAAACGAAAGGTGCTGTATTTAAGCAAGAAATACGTACTGAATTATCAGGCTTATTCAGCAATATCAACCGTGTTTTGCTGAGGATATACTTAATTTAGCTGAAAAAGCACTTAGAGAAAAAACTTTAATAAATTCAAGTGTAGCTGCAACAATAAATGACGTGGTATTAAAAGTACTACCGGCTGTCCTAGGGCCCTATGGCGAAGCGCTCAAGATCTACATGTAGTCACTATAATTGACCCTTGGAGTCTAAGAGAAGCATTATCAGTTCAGGATAAAACATTAAAATCGGCAATCATAATTGTCGCTCAATACCTTGGAATATTTTGTTAATAATTTATATAAAGTTTCGACCAAATGGGTGCACTTTAGTATATAACTTTTCCCAATATCGTGTTCGAAAAACATTGAGTGAATCCGATGAAACAGTACCAAATCAACTTGGAAAACTCATTAAAAATCCAACAGTAAAGTGGCTCTTTCAATGTATGGAAGGGATAGCCATTATTAAAAATGATATGATGGCTTGTATCACCAACCTTTCAAATTTAAGACAACAAATTATTCGATTGTTTGGAGAGACAGCTTGTAAAGTATATGGGCTAACAGAATTAAATTCTTCCTAATTCATTTGGTGCTCAAAAATTTCGCGGGAATATAGGGTTTAAGAAAGTATTTTTTCAAAAAAGATGAAAAAAAATTATTTCTGCGTTAAAATAATACTCAGTGCTTAAGGCGCGAGTGTCTTTGTAGGCCAAATATGGAGGGATAATTTTATTTTACACATTTTGTCCATCATAGGGCGCATATGCGATGACTTTTAAATTCGATTTACAAGAGCCCTTTATTTTATATTGGTGGGACTTGAGCCCCCCACCTTCAATAAAGTAGAGAAAAGCCGGATAGGTCACAATATGACAGACTTGGGAAATTTAAAAACTTGATTATCGGGTATTATCAATTAAATATTACTAGGAGTATTTCATGCCACATCAATTTATTCAAGAAAACGACGTAGATATTTTTCAGTTACCTCCCCTTGATGCTGCTCATCCGGGAACTGAGGGAATTCAAATCACTATTGGCGATTTACATGGAAATGCCATGAAATTAATGTTCATGCTTGTTAAACACGGGATAGCAAAGCATCTCAACGCGGAAGACTACGCTAAGCTGGTTAGGATATATACAATACCTGTAGAAGATTTAACTGAGGGAATTTTAGCTGAATATAATACTATTTTGTCTGAAATAGAATTCAGTACAGACTCTCTAGTAAGACTGATTGGGGATGAACTTGCTGATAGAGGAAGTAATGATTATTTTACCCTTAAAATCCTTGAAAAATTAACGCAACATGGAGTTCGTGTTGAAATTATCCTTTCAAATCATAGTATTGAATTTATTGAAGCCTATGAAAAACACCAAAATTTTCATGCCCCTATGTTATCTGAAGGTGGTCATGCGCCATCTATGGAAGCTTTAGAAATACTTGTGAAAAAAGGCATTGTAAGAAGAGATGAAATATTAGCGATCGCAAATCAAAGCTATAAACCTACTTTACGAGCAATTTCATATTCGTTAAGCGAAGACAAAACAGAAATTACTATTTACAGTCATGCTGCGATAGGGTTGGACACTATTGAACTTCTCGCTGAAAAACTAAAGGTAGAATATCAAGATTCGACTACTAGTGAGTTAGCACAAACTATTGATAATATTAATGAGCAGTTCCAAATACATGTCCAAGATAATACTGTACACACACTGTATACACCTGAAAAAATGCGTGAAGGTTATGAAGGTGGTACTTGGAGAGATCGGCCTGACTTAAGCGACGAACCACTTACATTCATCATGTGGAATAGACGCTACACGGAAATTAATAGACCAGCTGAGCATTTAGGCTATAAGGTATGTTTTGCTCATGGACATGATTCCAATGATCGAAGTTATGGTCATCTTTACAACCTTGATAATTACTTAGGTAAAGTTGAAGGTTTGAATGTCGGGGAATATACTGTTCTTTATTCACGAGTAAACAAAATGGTTCCCGCAATTAAACCCATAGAAGAGGTTGAGGTTGAGGTTGTGGCTGCAGCGAAGCATACTGTTCTTGATTTAGGAGCGGTTGGGATTGAAGGGGATCATACTGTTTCTTCTTCACGAGAAAACGAAATAACATTCTCACTTTTCAAACCAACTTTTAAACAGGCAGGTCTTTGTGCTTTAGGTGGAATGGCTGCTTTAGGTGGCGCTGCTCTGCTAAGCGTTTTGTTTGGACCGCTTGTGCCAATCGCAGCACAATGCCTTGCAGTTGCAGCAATTTGCGCACTCCTAACAGCAGCTATCATTGCGGTAGCAGCAGCAATAACTCCGATGCCACAATATGACATGGTACCGGTATGACATAAGACTTATCCAAGGAGGCAATGGCCTCCTTTTTTATTGCTGCCCCATTTCCATCGACTAAAATAGTCTTTTAGAACCTGGCCCGTGTGTCAATAGATGATATCTAAAAGATAAGGCTAGATTTCAGCATCAATATTTTAGATAATAAGACTTGTTTTTAGTTTTTTAAAGGTAGCTAAGATGCGTCCTAGTCGTCGTGCAGTCAATCAACTCCGTGAAATCTCGATTCAACGTCAATATACACCCTATGCTGAAGGTTCTGTTTTGGTCTCATTTGGACAAACGAAAGTCCTCTGCAATGCCACAGTCAGTGATGGTGTGCCACGCTTTTTAAAAGGGAAAAATCAGGGATGGATCACTGCTGAATATGGCATGTTACCACGGGCCACTCATAGCCGAACTGAAAGAGAAGCGGCAAAAGGAAAACAAGGTGGGCGCACCCAAGAAATTCAACGTCTAATTGGTCGTTCACTTAGAGCTTGCATTGATTTAAAAACCATAGGTGAAAATACCATTACGATCGATTGTGATGTCATTCAAGCAGACGGAGGCACCAGAACTGCCGCAATCACAGGCGCCTGTGTCGCCCTTTTTGATGCGATTCAATGGATGCTTAAAAATCAAAAAATTCGAAAAGCACCTGCCTTCCAATGGGTTGCCGCCGTGTCCGTTGGTATCTTTCGTCAAGAAGCCGTTCTTGACTTAGATTATGCTGAAGATGTTGTCGCTGAAACCGATATGAATGTCATTATGAACCAAGAAGGCCGCTTTATTGAGGTTCAAGGTACTGCAGAAGAAAATAGCTTTACTTTTGATGAGCTTCAAGGCATGTTAGGCCTTGCTAAAGAAGGCATCGCAGAACTCATTAAATTGCAACAATCGACTGTTGAACATGTCTGATATCAGCAACAATATTGCTGTACTTCAACAAAATATTCAAGCCATTCCTCACAGCCAAGCCCTTTTGTGCTTGGCTGTAAGCAAACAACAATCACCGATGCGCATTCGCGATGCCCACCAAGCTGGCCTGCACGCTTTTGGTGAGAACTATCTTCAAGAAGCTCTGCCAAAAATAGACTCATTGCAAGATTTAGCGCTTGAATGGCATTATATCGGTCAAATTCAAGGCCGGAAATGCAAGAAAATAGCCCAGTATTTTGATTGGGTTGAAACTGTTGATGATCTCAAACTTGCTGAAAAACTCAATGCATGCAATCAAGAACTGGGTAAAAAACAGTACATTTTAATTCAGGTCAATTTATTTGATGAGCCCCAGAAAAGTGGTTGTTCAATCAACGAATTGGATAACTTACTAAAAGTAGTACGACAGCTCAGTGCATTAAACTGCCGTGGATTAATGACCATATTACCCCAAGCCCTTGATAAAGAAGCTCAATTAAATGCCTATCGTCGGCTAAATCAACTCATGCATCATTATAATCAAGCATTAAATTTAACCATGGATACCTTGTCTATGGGCATGAGTGATGACTATCCACAAGCGATACAAGCGGGCAGCAATATTATTCGCATTGGTCAAGCAATATTTGGCCCAAGGAGTTATTGATGAATATTCGTATGATTGGTTATGGTCGACTTGCTAAAAGTCTAATTCAACACTGGCAAAACAAACACATACTGCATATATCCTCCCCGAGTTTATCTGAAGCAACCCTCAGCCCATCCATAAAAACCCATTCAAGTAATTTGTGGTCTTTAGAACATCAAGATATTTTAATTTTAGCCGTCAAACCTCAGCTTATCGCTTCTGTACTGCATGAACTCAGTTCTCTGAAACCCAAGACAATGATCGTTTCTTTAGCTGCAGGAATAACCCAAGATCAGCTTTGCAAATGGGCACCAAAAAACTGTAGTATCACCCGTGTCATGCCAAATATTGCGGCAGAAGTACAAAGCTCATTTACCCTTTTACGCCGTCATGAGGCACTTAGCGAGAATGAATGTCACATGATTGAATCGCTCTTTAAATCAAATGGCCTCACCTACTGGGTCGATGATGATAGATTACTTGATTTAGGCACCATTATTGCCGGCAGTGGACCTGCCTATGTCTATTTCTTCATGCGCGCTTTTCAAACAGCAGCCATTGATTTAGGTTGCCCAGAAGATTTGGCAAAAACAATGATTTTACAAACCTTCTTTGGTGCAACAAAATTAGCTCAAGAAAAAGTTCTGTCCTTGCATGAATTACAAACACAAGTGACCTCACCTAAAGGCACCACCGCTGCAGCAATTGCGATATTTGAACAACAAGGACTGGATAAAACCATCATTGCCGCTATTGAGCATGCCTGGGAGCGGGTCTTAAGTATTCGCACAGAAACCAAAAATTAGCTTATACTTAATGTAAATGATTTTAATATTGGAAAACACTTATGAACTTTTTTAAATCTAGCCTCTTATTTATATTGAGTTCTTCTGGTTTTGCACTAGATAATTTGTATTGCCCTCATGGCAGTGGCATGATCCGAGTAGGCATGAATATTGCCCAAGTATCTCAATATTGTGGCACACCGACCGAAGCAGTGTCCAATAGCAAGGTCGTACAAAATGTACCCGTTACTCGTCTAAGTTATAATAACTTTTACAAAGGGCCTGTTTATTATTGGAACCTTAAAAAGGTTTATCAAATTTTCAGCGTGCCATCTAGTGCCAATAACACCACTTTAACGGTGGACATCTATCAAGGAAAAGTAAAAAGCATTGCTTTAAATGGCACGGGGGCGCAATCAACTACTGCTTGTAATTACCAAGGCAGCACCTTATTTGCAGGCAACGAAAGCCCGAGCAATAATAGTGTTATTGCTGTTGGTGATACTCAAGACGCTATTTTTTCAGCTTGTGGCAATCCTGACACCACTGATGACACCTTTATTCAAATGCCCGTTTCTAAAAATGATAAACCAGAAGTGTGGACTTACCAATTTGATGCGTACAACCCAAAATACAAGTTGATATTTATCCAAGGGGTATTACAAAGCATAGAGCAGTTAACTAACTAATTGTAACCATGATGTGCTCGAATAATAACCATAACAACAATCGAGGCTCTATAGATGAACGATAGTATGAATACACGATGGATCCAACGTTTTAGCAACTTTAAAAAAGCATTATCCCAACTTGAAAAGTTTATTGCCAAAGGACTGTTAAATGAACTGGAAGAACAGGGCTTAATCCAAGCATTTGAGTATACCCATGAATTGGCCTGGAATGTTTTGCGTGATTATTTGCGTCATCGTGGGAATATTAATCTTTATGGTTCACATGATGCCACCAGAGAAGCATTTAAGTTTGAATTAATTCAAGATGGTGAGACATGGATGGATATGATCAACGACCGCAATAGAACCAGTCATACTTATAATCAAGCAACAGCCGATCATATTGTGAAAAATATTAAGCAACGTTTTTTACCATTATTTTTAGGTCTTCGAGACACCATGGAGACACTCATCGATGTTGAATAATATGTTTGAACTAGAAAAAAAACAATAGAGTCTATTTTGCAAGTGTTTCAACATTATCCCGCAATCGAAAAAGTATTGCTCTATGGGGCGCAATAGGCAATTATCGACCTGGATCAGATATCGATCTATGCGTATTCGGTGATAACTTAAGCTATCCTCAATTAAGTCAAATTGAAACAAACCTTGAGGCGTTAATGTTACCGTATTCTATAGATTAAGTGAACCACATCCAGCGTGAGGGTAAAATTTTTTATCCCATCTGTTAATAGGTTTTCTTTAGCAAAAAAAGACCAATGAAGGCAAATAAAATGAGCGGCAAGCTCGCTCCAATGAGCGGTGGCATTTGATAAACTTGACTCATGAAGCCAAACATTTGATTTAAAATATAAAAACCAAAACCTAAGGCAATACCAACAATCAATTTAGCGCCCATGGTTGAGGATCGCAAAGGGCCAAAAATACAGGGAATGGCAAGCAACATCATCAATAAGGTATTGAATGGCTCAAAGAGGCGCTGCCAGAAAATTAGCTCTTCTTTGGCAATATCTTGTTCGCGTTTTAATTGTTTAATTCGCTGCCACAAATCAATCAAGCGCATTTCATCAGGTGTTTGTTCAATATGTTTAAAAAAACCAGGGCTTAAGGGTAAATCACTTAAATAATGACTCTCTACTGATTCTCGATACATCTTGGCTTGTCGAAATATAGATTTTTCACCCGACTTGGCAAACCATTGATGGTTTTCCCAATTCAATACCGGAAAATGTTCCATTGACTCTAAGACCCCTTCTGCATTCTTTCGAAACACCGTAATGTCTTCTAAATGTCGTGGATTAGCAACTAAGGACACATACCAGAAATTTTGTTTATTACGAAACCATAGCGCTTGAGATTGTCGCAGCATCTGTCCTTGGTTAAGCGCCTCAAGTTTAATGGTATTCGCCTTAAACATGAGTTTGGGGATAAACAGTTCTGAAAGCAGCATCACCACTAATACCAAACCAATACCTGCAATCGCCACAATTCGAATCACATCTGCAATCGACATGCCACTTGCTCGAAGAATCACCAACTCACTGTGATTGGCAAGAACACTTAAGCCTATCAAACAACCCACAAGACAAATCACCGGGAAGCTCATACTTAATTCATAGGGCAAACGTAAACCAATAAACTCTATTACCACCGGCAAATGATAATTCCCCTTGCCCATGTCACCCATCTGATTCACAAACAATATAAAAATTTGCAAGACCAATAACAGAGATAAAATCAGCATAATGCTCTGCAATACCGTTTTCATCACATAGCGTTCAACCTTTTTCATGATAAATGCCGTTTTTGCCAGTAGATGAGCATGAAGCCAAAGCATAAAACACCCAAATGAACATAGAGCATATTGGCCTGTGTTGACCATGCCCCCCAAGCAAGCTTTTCACGCCAAACAAACAACACATTGGTATATACTAAAAAGACAAGGATGGCTGGCAAAATTTTGGCATAACGACCGCTTCTGGGGCTCACTCGACTTAAAGGAACAGCAACCACAGCTAAGACCAAGGACATGAGAATAATCGACAGGCGCCACTGTAATTCGGCATCCATGGCTAGATTCATTTTTCTATTCTGCCACAAGCTGTTAAATGATACAGTCCGTAAATCGGTTTGTGTTTGTAATTCGGGTTTTGGGATAGTCACATACGCTTTTTCAAAGGTGCCATATTGGGCCTGTAATGATCCTGGCGTCATACGGTATACACGTCCATTATGCATTTGAATTTCATCTTGAGCTCCTGGTTTTTTTGCAAAAACCAAATCATGGGCAGCCACAACTTGCCATTGCCAAGGTTGACTTGGCCCTGGATTGGCATTTCTTTGAGCTAAAAACAATCCCTTTGCTTTGGTATGGGCGCGATTAATTGTATCGATATACAGAACCTGTTGCTTGGGCAACACCTGAAAACGCTGCGGAGATAGCATTTGAATGAATGCCTTCATCCCTGATGTTTGTAA
>RGPR01000270.1 GCA_010030245.1 Gammaproteobacteria bacterium | reverse complement strand
ATAAAAAAAGCACCCCGAAGGGTGCTTTTTAGTTTTTAAACTACTAAGAACTTAATCTTAGAAGAATAAGATTGCACCAGCTGAATAAGTTTGACTTTCAGCCTTATTACCATTTTGAGCTTTAGAATCGACGTTGTTATACTCAGCCACAATATTTAAGTGTTTTGTTAGTGGGTGGTATAAACCAACTGTTATACGTTCATTCTCTTTGACTAGGTTAGTAGATAAATCAGCTGCTAAACCGTCAAGATTTGAAATACCATATGCCGCACCAAGTTTTGTTTTTGTTGGTAAGATATATGTTGCTTGAACATAGCCACCATCTGAATCACGCTTCACACCTGCAGAGGTAAAGCCATCTAAGCCCAAGGCTGTACGACCCGCGCCAGAGCCTGTGTAATAGTATCCAGTTAAACCGAAACCATTTGCGTTGATTGTTGCTCCAATATCACCCGCAGAGATAGTAGTTGATACTGATGTATTAGCTGCTACATTTACATCATAAGATGCGCCTGATACCCAAACTTTGCCTGAGAAATTATCAGCAGAGAATGAATAAGAAGCTTTACCTTCAAACCCTAAACGGTCTTGGTTTACAGTGCCTGCTACATAACCCATATTTGGGTTTGTTAAAGCCACTGTAGCTTGGAAACCATTGAAGTTTGGTGTCGTGTAAGCAATTTGACCCTTCCAAGCAGCATATAAATAACCAGTACCAATGCCACCCAATGTAGTATTAACTGCAGCGCCAGAATTACCAGCACCTGCACCAACACCCAACAATGTCATATCATTTAGAATTGCATCAGAAGCAAAAACACCAAGATCCTTACCTAACTTAATAGAACCCCATGATTTGTCGCCAAATGAAAGATAGGTTTGACGATTCAAGAAAGTTGCGTTTACTGCACCTCCAGAAGTTCCGTTTGATCCGTCACCATGGTATGAATTCTCAGAAACACTTGGTTGCATACTGATTGTGAACTCAACATCTAAATCGTTTTGACGTGTTTTACCTGTAAAACCAATCCATGATGGTAAAAGACCTGTATTGATACCTGTAGTACGTGTTGGAGTAACCCCTTGTCTTACACCTGAAGAGTTATTTTGACCCTCGTATGCATGACCACCAGCCACAAATACACCACTTGTTGCTGTTCCAGTAGTTCTATCTGCCCTTGTATAATTTGCATAGGCATTGACATTACCATTCACATCGAGTGTCCATTCACCCGCTGGAATAACGATACCTGCGTTTGCAGCTGAAGCTGAAAGTGCTAAAACAGCACCAGCTACTGCTAATTTAATATTCTTGTTCATATATTTCTCCTGTTGTTTTTAAAACCTCATCAATT
>RGPR01000269.1 GCA_010030245.1 Gammaproteobacteria bacterium | reverse complement strand
GTATCAAAGGTATCATTGATAAATACCGTCTATCTTTAGAAAATAATGTTCTACCGTTGTTTGAAAACATCAATTGTTTACCCGTAACAGTTATCATGCCCGTTAAAAATTACGCGAATAAGATCAATTTGGCAATTGATGCTATTTTACAATCTGATTACCCTGGCATTTTTTTAACCGTTGTCAATGATGGTTCAACAGATGAAACATTGAAACAACTCATTCATGATTACCAATTACACCCTATTATTACTGCTTTTCCCAACAAACTGGAAGCTGCGCCAATTAAAGCGGTATATGAATCAAATATATATCGTCGTTTAAGAGTCATCGATAAAGACCCTTATGATAAAATTGCATCCGGTGCAGATGCTATCAATGCTGGATTAAACATTTGCAAAACACCACTGTTCATGACCATTGATTCCGATACCATCATCGAAGCCAACACCATATCTGCCATGATATTTAGTTATTTAACCCACCCGCACTGCATTGCAGTTGGCGGAAATATATATATCCCAGATGGTCCTTATGAAAACAATCAAATCAAATATACCATTCCGAAGAATATCAATATAGGCGTACAAGTGATCGAATATCTACGATCTTTTTTTTATGGGCATGAGGGATGGTCGAAAATTGGTGGGGCCATGTGCCACTCAGGCGCCTGTACCCTATTTGAAAAACGCGCTGTTTTAGAACTTGGTGGCTTTGATAGAGATAATTACTCTTATGATTCTGAAATCATCATGAATTTGCATCATTTCATGCGAAAAAATGCTTATCCATACTCTATCGCTTATGCGGCATCAGCAATTGCCTGGTCAAGCCAAATATATTCCTTGCAAGCCTTTTGGAATCAACGCAATCGTTGGCAGCGAGGCTTGTGGCGATCTTTTTTAAAACATATTGGCATGATGTTTAATCCCCGCTATGGGCAAACCGGCATGCTGGCTTTTCCATTTTATTTTTTCTATGAAATTTTAGGGCCAGTCGTTGAAGGCTCGGCCTACTTGTTATTTCTCTATGTTCTTTTAACCCGTGGTATCGCTTTAAATCAGCTGGCATGGTTCCTTGTAATGGCTTGGAGTTTTTTATATTTGATCACCGTGTCATGTGTGTTATTGAATTACATGACCTATCAAAAATATTATCGAATTAGAGATTTATTCCATTTTATGGGATTATCCTTTGCTGAAATTATTTTTTTTCGACCATTTCGCGGCATCAATGCCGTATATTCCTCACTCCAATTTGCCTGGAATCGCCTCTGGGGTAAATGTTTGTAAAGAATAGCCCCTATGTTATAGCAATTTAGAAATGTCACATCTTTTTCCAAAATAGAAATGTCACAGATGTTCA
>RGPR01000268.1 GCA_010030245.1 Gammaproteobacteria bacterium | reverse complement strand
CAGCACTTGAATGCATGTCAAAACAAATTGATATGGTGGATTCTGATCTTCTCACCCTTGAAAATTTTTTCCGCAGCGTTCAGCTTGATGAGAGCTTTCTCCCTTTTTATGAGTACGTTAAAAAATTCGCTAAACTCGTGATTGCGAGTGATGGCTTAGATCATTCCATTAAGGTAGCCACAAGACAAGCAGGCTGGCCAGAGATTCAAACTTATTCTAATCGACTCAATTATAAAGAGCGCGGTATTGAGATTACATTCCCTTTACGCGATCCTGATTGCAAAGGTGGTAACGGCATGTGTAAGTGCGCGGTCGCGGATTATGTAGGTAAAAAAGTGGGTGGACCCGTGGTGTTAATAGGTGACGGAAAATCAGATGCATGCTTGGCACTTCATGCGGATATTGTGTTTGCGAAGTCGTCCCTCATTAAGCACTGTGAAAAAAATAACGTGAAGCATCATACGTTCAATACATTTGAAGATGTATTGAAGATTGTGAAAACTTGGAAGCCTGAAGAGAAAATCATTCCAGGTTATGTATTTAATTAATTTTTAAAGTAGAGGGTGATGAAGATGGATCAGAAAATCATTGAAATCTTAGATAAGAATGAAAAGTATTGCTCACATGGAGATACCGTAAATTACGCGGACCCTCCAAAGGTATTTGAAAACTGTGATGGCAGTTTCTTATTTGATGAAAAAGGCGTGCCTTATCTTGATTGGCAGATGTGGTATTCCGCGGTGAATTTTGGATACAAGAATAAGCGTATTGCTGACGCTTTAAAAAAACAAATCGATACACTCCCTCAATTGGCGAGCCAATACTTACATAAAGAAAAAGTCGATCTTGCTGAAATCATCTGTAAGTACATGGAAGATAAATATGGTGTCAAAGGTCGCGTGCACTTTAACGTCGGTGGTGCACAAGCGATTGAAGACTCATTAAAGGTGGTGCGTAATCACACAGGTAAAACGCATCAGTTCGCATTTATGGGTGGCTACCACGGAAGAACGCTGGGTGCATCTGCGATTACTTCAAGTTATCGCTACCGTCGTCGTTTTGGTAACTTTGCAGATCGCGCACAATTTATTCCTTATCCTTATTGCTTCCGTTGCCCTTACAACATGAAAGTGGAAACTTGCGATACCTATTGCCACAAAGAGTTTGAAAAATTATTTGATACTGAATACCAATCGGTGTGGGATGAAAAAGTGGGTCAGTGTGAATTTGGCGCATTCTATATTGAGCCGATGCAAGGAACGGGTGGTTATATCGTGCCACCTAAAGGCTACATGAAAAAATTAGCGGAATCTTTAAAGAAACGTAATGTGCTCTTAGTTGCTGACGAAATCCAGATGGGTGTCTACCGCACGGGTAAAT
>RGPR01000267.1 GCA_010030245.1 Gammaproteobacteria bacterium | reverse complement strand
AAGATTTTCAATAATTTTTTTAGAATCCATCGCGAGTGTGGCAGGATCGATATCAACAAAAATAGGCTTGAATCCATGCTGAATCACTGAGGCTACATCTGAAATCCAAGTTAACGGGGGTACAATAACTTCACCACCTTGAGGGTAGCGAATTTTTAAAATGGCCATCGATAAAAGATTAGCTGAAGCGCCTGAGTTCACAAAAACACTATGTTTAACGCCAAGCCACTTTGACCAGGCAGCCTCAAATTCACGAACCTTTGGGCCATTAGTTAAAATTGGATCATCTTGCTTGAGATGTTCAATCACCGCATCTAAATCTTCACGAAATATATTGTTACGCATTAACGGAAACTTCATATTTGCCCTATCTAATCTTTAATTACTCAAATTATACTTTAGCTTATGGTTCATTGCCTCAACTCCCATAAGACTTAAATCGATCAATCACCTCATCCATTTCTTGATTGGAGAGAATAGTCGGTGAGCCAATTTGAAGCGCATAGACATATTGTTCACATAACCTCTCTATTTCACGTGTCATATTCAAGGCATCTTCAACATCGCGACCTAGAACAATTAGGCCATGATTAGCTAATAAGCATGCTTTTCGATCTTCTAATGCTTTAATTGCCTCATTAGATAATGCTTGGGTACCAAATAATGCATAAGCGCTACAACGAATTGAGTTCCCACCAGCAACGGCAATCATATAATGAAAAGCAGGAATATCTTTTCTGAAAAGGCTTAGCGTTGTTGCAAAGGTTGAATGCGTATGAATCACTACATTCGCATCTATACGTAACTTTAGAATATCATGATGAAAACGCCATTCGCTAGAAGGTTTGCGAGCTGGTTTTTGGTTGGATTGTATCGTTCCATTAAAATCCATAAACACCATATCATCTGCATGCATTGCTTTTGGGCTAAGGCCCGTGGGTGTTATAAAAAATCCATCGTGATCGCGAATACTACAATTTCCTGAAGACCCTTCGTTTAAACCTAAGGATTGAAGTTGTAATGTAAGCTCAAGCAATTGTTGTTGTATGGATTTCATAAGTAAATAGATCTTAATTCTTGAGGCGAATAAACACCATCTTCTGTAATAATTTTAGTGATGTATTTATGGGGAGTGATATCAAATGCAGGATTAAATGCACGCGTCCCTTTGGGTGCAATATGAATATTCATAACTTCCCCATCACGACCCAATCCCTGCATCATCAATACCTCTTCTTCATGTCTTGATTCGATAGGAATATCAAAAAAGTTTTTTGTGGTGTCAGTATCTATCGTTGATTTCGGTGCTGCCACATAAAAAGGAATATTATTTTCAAAAGCGGCTAACGCTTTTAAATAAGTGCCAATTTTATTACAGAC
>RGPR01000266.1 GCA_010030245.1 Gammaproteobacteria bacterium | reverse complement strand
CGTGAATTACAAATGATGGCGTTAATGACTATTGCTAATGCTGATAAATACGGGCCGGATATCAATGCTATTGCAGAACATTTCACCTATACACTCGCAAGAAACTTGGTACCCGAATCCAAGCGTGCAAGATTTGATACAAAATTTAAGCCTAAACCCCCCATTGTGTTTGCGCCTGTTGCAAAACCAGATAGTACTTTTTTAGTCACAGAATCACGACTGGCATTGTCACAACAGATGGATGATTTGCTGGGATTGCGAGAATGGCGACTTGGCCAAGCTGAACTGAATACCGCACAAAAAGGAGGTGGTCTTGGTGGACTGATAATCGAAGGTGCACCTGGTATTGGTAAAAGTGAGCTGGTTATCGCAGGCTTAAGGGCGCGTGATTACCAAGAAGAGCACGACTTTATTAATCCTACAAAAAAAAGCAATCTATTCTACCGTATGCCCGTTAGCATGCCGCCGAGTGAAAAAGAAGCCTTTCTTATCAAGGCCTTTAAGGAAGGTGCTGTGGTGATAATTGATGAAATCAATAGTTCACCGATGATGGAGCGTTTGCTTAATGACTTGTTGATGGGTAAAAACCCCAAAGGCCAGCCAGGCGATACAGTAAAACCCGGATTTATGATTATTGCTACACAAAATCCTGTCACCATGGCAGGGCGTCGTGCGGCCAGTACAGCGATTCTAAGACGTTGCATCACTCATCAATTGCCAGAATATAAGCCTGAAGAAATCGAGCACACTCTCGTATCAAAAGGTATTAGCCCTGAAAAAGCTCAGGAGCTGATTGCGGCTTATCAAACAAATCGCGATTATGCCATTAAACACCAGTTATCACCTGTACCCAATTTTCGTAATTTGATTGAACTTGCTGAAGCTCTTATTTTAAAAAAGGAGGAAATTTCTAATGCTCCACTTAGTAACACTATATACAAATTTGGTATGTTATTTGCAAATATTTTATTATTAGGTAGCGGAATTGCTGCGCTTATTGTGCCAGCCAGTTTGGTTATGCCCATTGTTTTAACTGTTGCTGCAGGTATGAGCGCTTTATGTGGATTGATTCAGTTTGGGTTAGGTATGTGTCAAAGCGATACCTATAATGCTTGTAAAGGTCTTTTAAATTTTCTTCTAGCAGCAGCCTTAGTTGCCTGTGTTTGTACAGTGAACCCGCTTATTGCATTAGGGATTGCAGCTATTGTTGTAGGTGTTGTTCAACTTATTAGTAATTATATACTTCTTGAAAGCCCTGAAGACAATTTAGATCAAATCCCGAGCGCACCTGGGCCTTAGTTAATTTAGTGCTATAAAAAGATGCGTTTACTTTTAACAGGTAACAGCATAGAATAAGCTCTGCTTAGATGGTTCATCTTGTCCGGCTGATAA
>RGPR01000265.1 GCA_010030245.1 Gammaproteobacteria bacterium | reverse complement strand
TGACGCTTTTGAAAAAAAATTACGTGATTTCTTAGGTGTAAAATTTTTAATTACAACCAACTCGGGCTCTTCAGCTAACTTACTAGCATTTTCAGCCCTTACATCTCCTAAGCTTAAAGAGCGTGCTATTAAGCCAGGTGATGAAGTGATCGGTGTGGCTGCAGGTTTTCCTACGACCGTTAATCCCATTCTACAATTTGGAGCTGTACCTGTATTTGTGGATGTTGATATTGCCACACATAATATTGATGTCACAAAAATTGAAGCAGCGATCAGCCCAAAAACTAAAGCGATTATGTTAGCTCACTCATTAGGTAATCCATTTAATTTAAAAGTTATCTTAGAGATTTGCAAAAAATATAATTTATGGCTCATTGAGGACAATTGTGATTCGTTAGGCTCACGTTTTAACGGACAGCTCACAGGAACCTTTGGTGATATTGGAACTTTAAGTTTTTATCCCGCACACCATATCACGATGGGTGAGGGCGGCGCAGTATTCACTAACAACGCTGAATTAAAAATGATCATAGAATCTTTCCGTGACTGGGGCCGTGATTGTTATTGCCAACCGGGTAAAGACAATACCTGTGGAAAACGCTTTTGTTGGAAATTAGGGGATTTACCAGAAGGTTATGATCACAAATATACCTATGCCCATGCAGGTTACAATTTAAAAATTACTGATATGCAAGCAGCCTGCGGTTTGGCGCAAATGGATAAGCTAGAGGGATTTATCCAAGCCAGAAAAGATAACTTCAAATTTCTATATGAACGTCTTAAGTCATGCCAAGATTTTTTAATTCTGCCTGAAGCTACACCGAATAGTGATCCATCATGGTTCGGATTTTTAATGACGATTAAGCCCGAAGCCAACATTCGTCGTGTGGATTTACTCTCTTATCTTGATCAGGAAAAAATAGGAACTCGCTTATTATTTGCAGGCAACTTGACCCGTCAGCCTTATATGCAGGGACGTAACTATCGTGTGAGTGGTGACTTAACATATACAGATACAGTCATGAATGATAGTTTCTGGATTGGCGTTTATCCTGGGCTTACAGAAGAGATGTTAAATTTTACAGCAACTAAAATTGAATCATTTTTAGGCGTTGGTTTTGATTAATGACTAAAAACACGCAAAAAATTTTGCTTTTTGGTGGCACGGGTTCAATTGGATCTTCTATTCGAGCAGAATTTTTAAGTCATGGATGGGAAGTGATTTCTGTCACAAGAAACAATCCGTCCGACAGTAATCAAATTCAGTGGGATGTATGTAATGAAAACCCTAAGGATGCACTTCTAACTTTAAAAGCTAAAGGTCCTTTCGATGCAGTCTGTTGGGCGCAGGGACAAAATGGCAGTGATAGTATTTATAGTTTTGATGAAACGTTTCATCA
>RGPR01000264.1 GCA_010030245.1 Gammaproteobacteria bacterium | reverse complement strand
AAGACAACAAAAAGTGGCTCCTGTACGATGCGAGCTTTGATTATGAAATTGGCAATTTTGATGGCAAAACTTTTACCACCGATAAAAAGGTTTTTAAAGGTGATTTCGGGACAAATTTCTATGCAGCCCAATCTTTCAACAATAGTCCCGATGACCGAACTGTGATGATCGGGTGGATGAACCAGGGTAACAACAGTGTTTTTCAGAAAGCCGGAATGCCCTTTAATCAACAAATGTCGTTCCCTACAACCATGGAATTACGGACTACCCCTGAAGGTGTCCGTCTTTATCGTTGGCCGGTAAAAGAAGTAGAAAAACTTTATACTAAATCGTATAAATTCAAAAACCTGTCGGTGGAGAAAACTGAAAAAAAATTGTCCAGTGTGAAAGCTGAATTAATAGATATGTCTATTGAATTTGAACCAAAAAATTCAATAAAACTTACAATACGAGGTTTGGAAGTAGCCTACGACCAGAAGAGTGGGCAGTTTGCCTTTGGGACAAGTAAAATTGCGGCACCAACCATTGATGGGAAAGTCAAATTGCGTGTATTGCTCGACCGTGCTTCTATTGAGCTTTTTGCCAACGAAGGCGCAGCTGTTTCAACTTGTTATGCTGTCCCGGAAGTCGGTAATTATAGTATCTCCTTATCCGCTGATGGCAATACAAAAATTACAACCATTTGCTAAAAGCATCATGTATGGAGAACCCTGCAGCACCGTTCCGGTATATAAAAAAAAGAATTCCACATCATGACGCAACCCTTTACCAACGAACTTTCTTTTGCACAGCAAATGGATAAAGAGGATCCGCTGGCTAAATATAAAAAAGCGTTTTACTTTCCACAACACAACAACGAAGATGTAATTTATTTTTGCGGCAACTCTTTAGGACTACAACCCAAAAGCGTACGCGATGCAATAGAGGTTGAATTAAATAGTTGGAAAGAGTTGGCAATAGGCGGTTATATGAAGGGTACCAATCCTTGGTTGTATTATCAACAATATTTAAACAAACCATTGTCCCACATCATGGGATGTTTAGAAGAAGAGGTTACCGTAATGAATGCGCTAACCGTAAACCTTCATTTATTTTTATTAAGTTTTTACAAGCCCCAAGGAAAGAAAAACAAAATTATTATGGAGGCGGGCGCGTTCCCATCAGATCAATACGCCGTTGAAACAATCGTAAAACATTATGGGCTGGCTCCGGATCAAATTATTATTGAGTTGGTGCCACAACCGGGAGAAAAAATTTTAAACACCAAAGACATTGTTACAGCCATCAAAACAACAGGAGAAGAACTCGCGCTGGTTTTGTTGGGCGGCATTAATTATTATACCGGACAGCTTTTTGATATAAAAAATATTACACTAGCAACGCACGAGGTGGGCGCAATAGCAGGATTT
>RGPR01000263.1 GCA_010030245.1 Gammaproteobacteria bacterium | reverse complement strand
CTTTATCTGTTAAAGAAAAAGACTCATAAATATCTTTTCCTTTATTTCGCTTTCTTTCATATCCTTTTTTACCAGATAAAAGATAAATCACATCAAGTTCAGTTATATTACGTTCTTTTAATCTTTGCTTTGCATGTGGTAAAAAAACATAATTACCTTGTTTGATTTTTTCTTCGATTATTAAAAATAACCCTTTGTCTGTTTTTTTTATTGGTTTTTTTCTCTGTACCGGACAAAAATTTGATGCAGGCCTGGAAGTAGCCCATTGATTCATAGACAATTCATGTTTTTTCGACCAAGAAAGGACATGGAGTCATGGAAATCAACGAGCTGAGGGATATTTTAAATGGTTATTTTGGTTGGAACAAGGCAAGAATGACATGTTTTGTCAGCATGCTTGTGGCATTGTTCAAAGTCAGGACGATCAATTTGATGGAGCTGGCTTGTGGTTTTTCCAGCAAGGCAACACTGGACTCACGCTACAAACGAGTCAGACGGTTTTTTAAAGACTTTACAATCAGTTTCCCACTTGTTGCATGCTGGGTAGTTCAGTTTTTTGGTTTAACTGAACAGCGACTTTATTTAAGCATGGATCGAACCAACTGGCGATGGGGAACAAAGGATATCAACATTTTGATGTTGTCCATTGTTCACAAGGGCATTGCCATACCTCTGTTCTGGAGTTTGTTGGATAAACGAGGTAACAGTAATACCGATGAACGTATAGCTATCCTCGAACGGTTTATTGCACAATTCGGGAAAAATAAAATTGCCGGACTCCTGGCTGATCGTGAGTTTGTTGGTAATGTATGGTTTGGCTGGCTTTTAAAAAAGAGAATTCCATTCTGTATCCGGGTTAAAAGCAATACGATTACAACCAATGCCCTTGGGCTTGATGTGAATGTAGATTCCCTGTTTTATGATTTAAAAGCCGGTGAATACCGTGTCTTGCAAAATAAACGGAAATTTTGGCAACAACATGTTTACCTGAGTGCGTTGCGGCTTGCTGATGGAGAATTATTGATCGTTGCAACGGACCAATTAATGCAAGATCCCATCCAGCATTATGCAAAACGATGGGAAATCGAAACGCTGTTTGCATGCCTGAAATCAAAGGGTTTTAATTTTGAAGATACCCATGTTACCCATCCTGAGCGAATTGAAAAACTGCTTGCTTTGCTAACTATCGCATTTTGCTGGGCATATAAAACCGGAGAATGGCGACATGAGAAAAAGCCAATAACAATCAAAAAACATGGTCGGAAAGCAGTCAGTTTATTCAGGTATGGATTAGATTTTTTGCGAGATATTGTGTTGAACGGGGTTCAGCAGGCTAATGAATTGCTAAGTGACATAGTTGGCTTTTTGAGCATGGGCGCGGTAACTGGGGACAAGGCATGATTTTTGTC
>RGPR01000262.1 GCA_010030245.1 Gammaproteobacteria bacterium | reverse complement strand
TATAAAAATTGATGGTTAAAAATAATAAAATTCATATGATAGATAGACTTCACTAGAAAGAATGGACTATAATTCACAAAAAAGACAAAAAAGAAAAGGAAAAACAGATCTTTCGATGATAGATCAAATGAACTCATTTTTGGCATTTATGTACTCTTCCCAGTTTATTGCTAATAAATTGAAAAATCATTTTCCACAGAGATGCGAATTTAGATGCAGGAATTCCGAACCACCATACGCTCTCCTCGAAGCAATGACAAATCGTGTGTCTTTTCTTAGCAGGTTCAAATTGCTTGCTTTGAGCGGAGTGAGATTAACCCTTATTAAAAGGCTGGTGGGATCCGATCTAAGGCATGGGTTGAATAACTCATTAACAATGCTATCTCAGGGACACAAATTCATCAAACCAAGAAATTATGCATGTCTCACAAGAAACGATTATCCAAATCGGATGGATAAGGTTTTTTGTGTTGCATTTGATAGAACCGGTCTCTTAATTGCAACAGGATACGGAGACGGTATCATTAAACTATGGGACTTACAATCGGGTCCCCAAAACCCATATTGTTTGCAAAGCTTGAACCGACACACGGACTCGGTTCGATGTCTTATGTTTGACCCTACCAAGTTTAGGCTTGTAAGCGGTGGCGGAGACAACACGATAATCGTATGGGAGGCCGCGAAAGATGGAAACTGGTTAGTTTCTTCGGAACCCTTATTAGGCCATCGCTCCAATATTACTGCGATTCAGTTTCTCAAAGATGGAGGAGACCATCTGATAAGCGGAAGCTTCGATGGAATGTTGAAGATATGGAGAGTGCCCGCCGTTGGCAACAAAGAACAGACTTCTTGTATTTTAAGTCTGAAAGCGCACAAGAGCGCAGTTCGCTCTATCTTATTGCATCCAGAAACTGGATACATCATTACAGCCGGCGAAGACCGCCACGTGAAGGTATGGAGACTTATGTCTAAAAAAGACTTGTCGCTGAATTGTATTTCTAGTGAGCAAAACCATCTTAACATAGTTACCTGTCTTGCGATTGCCAGAACTGGAATTGCGGTATCTGGTAGCTGGGATGATACCATGGGAATACAGAATATATCTTCCGATGGTCAACTCGTAAGTTGGCAAAGTTCACCCATTGGTGTTATGGTTGTATCTATCACGTTTTTACACAATGGTATTTTTGTCATCACAGGGTGTGATGACAATTGCGCAAAGATATGGAAACTCGCATGCGGCGGCAAATCGTTTCATCTTGTTGCATCGATGCAATTTTCTAGCAGTGTTATATCTGTCGCGCTTGATCCCAATGGTCGCGGTTTTGCAATCGGCTTAAACAATGGGTTAACCTTTTTGATCAGCTAATCACTTAGAGGATTTGCGCTTATTTATAAAATTTACTTTT
>RGPR01000261.1 GCA_010030245.1 Gammaproteobacteria bacterium | reverse complement strand
CGCATAGATGGTCCATGAACTTCAATACGATGTGCGTTATGGATTAATCTATCCAAAATAGCATCTCCTAAAGTGGCATCACCCACACTATCATGCCAAGCATTGACCGGTAATTGGCTGGTAATCAATGTTGATGACCGCTGATAACGATCATCAATGATTTCTAAAAGGTCGCGTCTATTTGAATCAGTCATGGGTTGCAGCCCCCAATCATCTAAAACAAGTAATGATAATTTGGCAACATGTTCCATGAGTTTAATATAACTTCCATCCGCTTTAGCAATGGTTATTTCCTGAAAAAGCTTAGGTAATCGGATATATCTTGCTCCATATCCTTGCCTACAAGCTTGATTTGCAAAAGCACAAGCAAGATATGTTTTACCAGCTCCTGTGGGACCTGTGATGAGAACATTTTCCTTCTTTTGGATAAAACTGCATTCCGCCAAGCGAGTGATGACCGTTTTAGAAATTTGTCTTACTGGGGCGTAATCAATATCTTCAATACAAGCATTCTGGTCTTTTAATTTGGCTTGTCTTTGGCGATTGATTAACCTTCGATTTTCACGCACCAGATATTCACGCTCAAGAAGTAAGGCAAACCGCTCCTCAAATGATAAATGATGAATATCAGGGGTATTCAGTTGTTCTTGAAAAGCCTCTAACATTCCTTCACAACGTAAAATTTTTAACTGTTCAAACAATGGATGTGTTAACATGATAATTCTCCTTGGTGATGTTGGTTAATGGTAATACTTTGACCCACGAATATTGCCATGGAGTCGGGTTGGATTCACTGCTGTTGATTCGCTTGCAGGCAAAGGTAATGGCTGTTTATCTAACCCACTTTTTAAAATTGACTCGATATTTTTATATCGAATGGCACCAAAATGAAGTGCACGTATACAGGCATTTTCTAATCGTTCAGGCCCATATGTTTTACTCATACGCAAAATACCTAGACAGCTTCGAAAGGACTGCTCAGGGATCTTATGCATATGGGTTAGTTCATGAATAAGTTTTGCGGTATTGGGACCAATACTTTCGGCCCAGTTATACATTCTTTCCGGTGTCCAATCAGCATATTCCTGATGTTGGCTTGGCATATGTGCATGAATGGTAGTGTGGCCTGGTTTATATGACCGTTGATGCAATGCAATACGTGTGCCTTTATAAAAAAATTCAATGGTTGTTGCCGTGATTCTGACATCGATATTTTCTTTAAGATATTGGTGTGGAATGCTGTAATAATGTTTGTTTATTGCAACATGGTAGTCTGCACCAGAACGGGCTTTTTTCCATTCCGCATAGGTGTATGCTGCGCTCGGTAATGGTCTTAAGGCAGGTTTATCCATTTCCAAATATTGTGAATGCCTTGAGCCTTCAAGTTCATAAAAGGGTCTTTCATTATAA
>RGPR01000027.1 GCA_010030245.1 Gammaproteobacteria bacterium | reverse complement strand
GGCTGGACATAGCAAATGGGCAAATATTAAATTCCGCAAAGGCGTGCAAGATGCCAAGCGTGGTAAGATTTTCACCAAACTTATCCGGGAAATTTCGGTCGCTGCAAGAATGGGCGGCGCAGATGAAGCGGCAAATTCCAGATTGCGCGATGTAGTCAGTAAAGCCCTGAAAGCCAATATGAAGCGAGACACTATCGATAATGCAGTTAAACGTGGGGTAGGTGGCTTAGACGGTGCAAATATGATTGAAATGCGTTATGAAGGTTATGGTCCTGGAGGCATTGCTATCTTAGTCGACTGCTTGTCAGACAATAAAAATCGAACGGTTTCTGAGGTTAGACACTGTTTTACCAAATATGATGGTAACTTAGGTACTGATGGCAGCGTGGCTTATATGTTCAACAAACAAGGTGAAATTATTATTTCATCTGCTGGAAATAAAGATGAATTGATTGATCAATTAATTGAAATTGGCGTTGAAGATATTATCGAAGCAGATGAGCATTTACTGTGTATTACTGCAGCAGATGAATACCACCAGGTGTTAAAAGCAGTTGAGGATTTAAAGATAGAGGTTGAGCAGTCACAACTTGCCATGCACGCGAAAAACCTTATTCAAGTATCAGCTGATGCTGCTGAAACCTTGGAAAAACTTATTGATGCATTAGAAGATCTCGATGATGTTCAAGAGGTTTATTCAAACGCAGAGTTTCAATCATAGATAAAAATGACGATTATTTTAGGGATTGATCCAGGTTCGAGAGTTACAGGTTTTGGTCTTTTGCAAGTTCAAGAGTCCACAGCCAAAATGAGTTATTTAGCAAGTGGATGCATACGCACAACAGAAGAAAAAGATCTGGCCGCTCGCCTTGCCCGAATCTATGCCGGAATTGATGAGATTATTGTGCATTATCGCCCACAGGAAGTGGCGATTGAACAAGTATTTTTAAAGCATAATGTTTTAAGTGCACTTAAATTAGGACATGCCCGAGGTGCTGCCATGGTAGCTTGTGCCAATCATCAATTGCCAATTGCAGAATATGCACCACGCTTGATTAAGCAAGCTGTGGTCGGTTATGGAGGCGCTGAAAAATCACAAATACAACATATGGTGGTGGCTTTGTTAAATCTAAATAAAACACCTTCAAGTGATGCGGCAGATGCTTTGGCAATTGCTATTTGTCATACCCATCATTATTTTCGTGAATATAAATACCAAACGAGGAGCCGTCGATGATTGCTTGGTTATCTGGAAAAGTAATAGATATTAGCAGCTTGAATATAGTGGTTCTTGATGTCAATGGTGTTGGTTACGCGGTAGAAACAACCACACCAACCTATGCTACTTTAAGTCAAGAAAAACAATTGGTAAATTTATTTATTCATACAATTGTTCGCGAAGATGCCATCAACTTATACGGTTTTATTGATCAAGAAGAGCGCGCTTTATTTAAAGCCTTAATCAAAGTTAATGGGATAGGTCCTAAATCTGCAATAGGTATTTTATCAAGTATAAATCCTAGCATGTTTGTTCAATGTATTGAAATGCAAGATAAAACCTTACTCACCAAATTACCTGGTGTTGGTAAAAAAACTGCTGATCGTATTTTAATCGAGATGCAAGATATCTTGAAAAACAGTTTTTTCCAAAATTTAGATATTGCTCAAGGTCCAAGCCATACTTCCTCTGCTTCAATCGAAGCTATTGCCGCACTTGAAGCGTTGGGTTATCGCAACTTTGAAGCTAAAGAAACGGTTAAAAGTCTAGAGCATGAAAACCAGGATGCACAAAGCTTAATTAAAGCTTCATTAAAGAAGTTAGCGAAGTATTAACCTTAGATTGATGCTTGTTTAAAAAAAACGCGAACGATAAGGCCCTGTTTATCTTTGTTGGACTCTAGATTGATTTCAGCTTGATGCACATTAGCAATTTGTTTCACAATAGCAAGACCAAGTCCCGTACCTTGAAATTGATGGGGCTCCAGCCGATAAAATCGCTCGAAGACTTTGTTTTGCTTTATTTTGGGAATACCTGGTCCTTGATCTCTCAATTCTAAAACAACTTGCTTTTCAATCGCATAGACACTAATAAACACCTGTGAGTGCTCAGGGCTATAACGAATCGCATTATCGACTAAGTTAGTGATTAATATATCAAGAGCAATACGATTTCCATGAATTTGATTAGGGCGGTCACTTGCATCAAATTCTAGATCAATATTCTTTTCTAAAGCTTTGTAAACCATATTGATTAAACTATCTTGTACAACATCATTGAGATTAAGTCGTTCAAAATCGTTCTTATAAAGTGCTTCAGGAAGTGTTTTACTCATATTCATAAGTTGCGCTACCACATGACTTCCTCTATCAACATTTGTAATCATTTTTTCCAATTGTTGATGGATAATGATAATTGAATCTGATTTTAGACTTGATTGAGCAAGTGTTTTAATGACCGCAAGTGGCGTTCGAATTTCATGAGCTGCATTACCAGCAAATTCTTGTTCTCTTGCTATCGCTTCTTGGACGCGCATTAATAACCCGTTGATTTCATTGACAAGAGGCTCAATCTCATCTGGAACCCGTTTAAATTTTAAGGGGTCTAGATGTAATGAATTTTTACCTCTTAAGGCATTTGATATTTCTGTTATCGGTTGAAGGCTTTTGTTGATGCTGAACCATATGACCAGTCCTAGTAATGGAAAAATCAAGAAAATAATTAAAAAATCTTCCGAGATGATTTTCTTTGTCCACATGACTCTAATTTGCCCAGGTTCTCCGAGTAATAAATAAATACCCAAATGTTTGTTTTCAGTTAAATATACACGCCATTTTTTGCCATTTAATTCTAGATTACTAAATCCCTTTGTTTGAATGATCGACTGAGGAAATTTGATTTGATGTTTGGATTGGATAATTACCTCGCCATCCTGACTTAATAATTGTACAGTAAAATTTTTAGCATATTGTTTAGCAGAAAACAGGTGTGAATGATGAATTTTTTCGAATAGACTAGGGATTTCATTGAATTTATCCTGCAGTTCTATGATCTCTTTTTGTGTGAGATCTTCCAGTGTTGCATTTAATGAAAGTGCAGTGATGGCCATAAATGAATCGAGGTGTTGCTGAATATCAAGCCTATCAAGAAAATAACTCATGGTAGAGGTGATGAGAAACATACTAAGATAAACCGCGATGCCAATATAAAAAAATAAAAATGCGCGGATAGACCTAATCATAAGATTTAATTTTTTCTAGAATATAACCAATACCTCTAATAGTACGGATGAGGTTCGGATGAATTTTTTTACGTAAATTATGAATATGGACTTCAAGCGTATTACTATCAACCTCATCATCCCAATTATAGATGGATTGCATTAAGACATCACGTGTTAATACTCTACCCGGGTTTTCCATAAACTTGCACAAAAGATCGTATTCTCTACGTGGTAAAAAAAGCTCTTCAAGATTGATTTGAACACTATGAGCATCGCGGTTAATGATAATATTGTTAAAGCGAAGAAATGGTTCATCTTTAGTTTGAATTCGTCTTGTTAGCGCTCGAAGTCTTGCATACAATTCATTTAAATCAAAGGGCTTGGTCATATAGTCATCAGCGCCAAGATTGAGTGCTTGCACACAATCTTCAGTTGAGTCTTTGGCTGTTAATATAATAATAGGGGTTAAATTTTTTGATTGACGAATTTTATCTAGCACTTCAATACCATTCATTCCAGGTAACCCTAAATCTAAAATGATCGCATCAAATTTGTAATTTAAGAGCGTATTTAAAGCTTGAAGACCATTATTTTGATGGACAAGTTCACAATTAAATTGCTGCAACCCAAGAGCAATCGCTTCGGCAAGATCAAGCTCATCTTCAAGCAATAAGAGTCTCAAGTTATCACCTAATTTTTAGATTCATGGGGACTATTCATGTGAAACCGTGTCAAATAATAGGCCTGAATTAATATAAACACAATCATTAAACCTGTGCCACCAAAGAGTTTAAAATTAACCCATGTATCGGTATCAAACTGGTAGGCAACAATAAGATTTAAGATTCCCATCGTTGTAAAAAAGATGCACCAAGCATAATTTAGTTTTTTCCATGCAGACTCTGATAATTGAATGTTTTTCTCCATGAGTTTCTGTACCAAGTTCTTGGCTGTGAAAAAACTTGAGCAAAACAAAACAATTGCTGTTAACCAATAAATGACAGTTGGTTTCAATTTGATAAACCATGGGTTATGAAAAAACAGGGTTAATCCACCAAGAACAATAATCAAAGACATGCTAATCACTTGAATAGGTTCAAAACGATGATAACGTAGCCGATAAATACAAACTTGAATAAGCGATGCAATCATCGCAGATGCAGTTGCAACATAGATACCAAAGAATTTGAAACACAAGAAGAAAAGGAATAAAGGGAAAAAGTCAAATAAAGTTTGCATTCATATATCCTTTAAAAAGTTAATGACATTATAGCATATTCTTATACTACACGTATTTTATCACCTGGATGAAGTATTTTACCAATTTTTTCAGGATTTAAGCGATAGAGAGTATTCGGACTTAGATGATGAATATTTGCAATTTGATTAAAAGTTTCACCATGTTTAACAGTATAAAAAGGATGCCCATTGGTCTGACGCCAAATAATCAATTTTTGACCAGGGGTTAAATGCGGGCTACTAAGTTCATTCCAGGCTAATATTTGTTGATGTGTGCTGTGGTAACGTTGCGCTATTTTTTTTAAGTCATCATTGGCTTGAACAATATGGAGTATCTTATACACTTTTGGAGCAATAATTTGATGATGGGGGCTTATTTGTTTTCTAGTTGATCTATGTGCGATCTGTTGAGGTCTTGGAATGTTGATAATCTGACCTGGTTGAAGCACAAGTCCTTGGAGATGATTGATGTGTTGTAGTAATTTGACATTACTATGGTTCCGATAAGCAATACTTGCTAGGGAATCATCCGCTTTAACATGATAAGGCGCAAAACTAACTCTTGCCTGATTTGATGTTTTGGCTAAATTTTGATGAAATGATGCGACAGTATGTGAGGGAAGAAGTAATGTTGATGGTATATTTGGTGAGGTTGCCCAGTGGTTAAATCCAGGGTTGAGTTTTAATAAATCCTGGTATGTAATTCCGGCAAGTTGGGCTGCATGATTTAAATCAATTTGACTTCCTACATATACTTCTTTGAAATATGGCTTATGGGGGATATAGGGAAGTTTCACATGGTATTTATTAGGATTAGAAATGATTTCAGCAAGCGCTAATAATCTTGGGACATAGACTTGTGTTTCTTGAGGCAGTGCTAGATACCAAATTTGTTTCTCATACTGTGATGTTTGTTTTAATAAACGAGAAACAGTTCCTTCACCGCAGTCATAAGCAGCTATCGCTAGCAACCAATCGCCGTGAAAAAAACGGTTTAAATATTTAAAATAATTAAGAGCGGCATTAGTTGAAGGCGCAATACTACGACGTTCATCTTCCCACCAATCACCATTAACACCCAAATTTTTTCCTGTTTTAGGCATCAATTGCCAAAGACCTGCAGCGCCAACAACTGAATATGCAAATGGGTTGTAAGCACTTTCAAGCATTGGTATTAGGGCAAGTTCTCCAGGAAGATTGCGTTTTTGAATCTCACTAAGAATATGATAAATATAAGGTTTAGCTTGAGATAATTTATTTAAATACGCTGGATGTGACAAAATCCAACGAATTTGTTGTTGAACTCTTGCCTGGGAAGTGTGGTGGTCAAGATTAAATTGAGTCCTAACCTGACTCCAGGAATCATCGATGGGCTGCGCGTAGGGTGAGGCAGACAGCAAAGATACAGAAAAAAATACGCAACTTCTCTTTAATTTGTTTATAAGTCGATATAATTGCATAGAATTATTGTAAATCAATTATCGACAAATGAAAAAGCATTTTTTTAAAAATAGGAAACAAATCAGATTTTTGAAAAAAAATCCTGTAAAACTATTGCATTCAATAAATAAATTTGAGAAATTTTTCGATTCTAAAATTTGCTCTAAACTTTTTTTGTTTTGGAATTGCTTTAATTTTAAATAATAAGAACATAATGGATTGAAGATGGTAAGAAAAAAAAATAAACACACCAGTATGAAAATCACATCACCTGACGGCCAAGCTGTCAAATCACCTATTCGTTCGACGATTGAGAAAATGTTCCCCGAGGCCCAAACAAGTTTTTCTCCTCTTGGTGGGATTGAATCTGACAGTCTTCACTATTCAGCAGGAAAGTCTCATTCCGGCCAAAAATATAATCGACGCGTTAATATCCAATCAGATTTAAATGGAGAATTTTCCTTATGGCTTAGGGAAGATGATACTGAAAAGACAAAACGTCTAAAAAAATCAACAGATTCATGCGGGCCTTTAAGCTCGCCAATCGCAACGGTTGAAAATTTTGGCTTTAATGTTTCTTCAAGAAGCCTGGTAAAACCAGCTCGCGTTATCAGCCAAAGACAAGTAAAAGGAGAAAGTGCTCGGGAGCACTATCAATCACAGGGTTTTATAGTAGATGATGGGGTTAAAACCCATTGGGCTCACCGCCAAGCTTGTCTTTTTGGCGGCAAGCAGGTTCCGGAAAATCTCGATGCAACAAGTGCTGCTAGTAATCAGGAAACCTGGTGTTTAGTTGAAAGAACGGTTAAAGAACTGGTGCAAAGTGATGCAACTCAATGTTCTGTTACAGGTAAAGTTTATTCGACGGAGGGATGTCCTGATAAAATTGAATACACTTTAAAGAGTGATGCAGGAACAGCGAAAATCACCCTGGATCCAAGGTGTACTATAAAAACATCACAAAAAGAAACACAAATGATGTCAACGCTGATAAAGAATGGTTTGAAGGGTTTTTAGAGGAAATTTTTATTTGTTAGGTAAATCAATCTATCAGTTGCGTTACTTTGTTATTGTCATGTGGATCTTGGCGATTATTTTTTGTCTGCCAAAATTAAGTGATTTAATTTCTCCGTTTAGTTCGAGTGGTTTTGAAAATATCAACTCACAAAGTTATGCACTAGATAAAACCTTACAAAAAAATATTGGTTATCAGAAAAATCGCTTATTAATTTTATTTAAAAATGTAAAGGATTTACCGGCGAATAGATTTCATGCTGATGTCACACAAGCAATAAAGTCACTGAAACATATTTCTTATCCATATGAATTATCAAGTATCATCAAGGATGATGCGTATTTAGTAGTCCTTGCTTTCAAAAACAGTGTGAAATTGTCTGCTGACGATATTCAATCCTTAAAGGAACTTTTCCCACCTAATAAAAACTATAACGTCTATTTTGGTGGGGAAGAGTTTTTTATTGATAGTGTCAACACGCAAACACAACAAGATCTATATCATGCCGATATGATTGCGGCACCAGTGTCTGCAATTACTTTATTCCTGGTTTTTGGCTCTTTGGTTGCGGCCATCATGCCGCTTATACTTGGTGCTTCATGTGCTGTATTGGTGTTGTTTTCCGTATACACTTTAGCTCATTTCATGGATTTATCCATTTTTACTATTAATATTGCGCTTTTATTAGGTCTATGTTTAAGCCTTGATTATGCCTTATTTATAATTTGTCGATTTCGTGAAGAATTAAGTGAAAATTATTCAATTGAAGAGGCCATTGCGCATGCCATGGCAACAGCAGGAAATGCTGTTTTCTACAGTGGTCTTGCAGTGTTTTTTAGCTTATGTGCTTTGTTAATGTTTCCAATAAATATTTTAATTTCAGTAGGGGTTGGGGGCTTATTTGCAGTATTGTTTTCAGTATTGGCGGCATTAACATTGTTACCTGCCATTTTGTCAATTATTGGGGCCGGCATTGATAAAGGGGCTTTGTTTAAAACCAATATGAAAGAAAGCCATTTTTGGCATTCTTTAGCAAGTAAAGTGGTCTCAAAACCTTATTTATGTTTAACGCTTGGTTTTTTACTTATCTCATGTTTATGCTTACCATTTAAAAATCTAGTTTTAGGTATTTCTGATTACCACATTTTACCTGAAAAATCACAAACCAGGGCTTTTTTTGATGAATATACCAAATCCTTTGCTGAAGAGTCACTTTCACCTATTACGCTAGCACTTTCTTCTAAGCAAGATATGTTTTCGGATGAAATGCTTGAGCGAACACACGCAATAGCGCATCTACTTGAAAAACGTCAAGATGTTCAAAATGTAACGAGTTATGTATCTTGGATGAAAGATGCACCATGGCAACAATATCAACACATTTATAAAACACCACGAAATATGTTACCCAAACAGATTCAAAATATCCTAAAGACCACAACTAGTCCTCATCAAGTGGTATTTTATATTGAAAGTAAATATCCACTTAATCACCATAACACACAAATGCTGGTTCGAGATTTACGTAAAATGAAGTTTAAACATTTGCAGCTTGGGGTGACAGGTTCGCCTGCAAATAATGTTGATGTTTTTGATGGAATCAAAAGGGTGATGCCCAAAGCCATTTACCTCATTTTGTGTATTAGTTTTTTAGTGTTGATGGTTTTACTAAAATCCATTTTTTTGCCTTTTAAAGCGATAGTGATGAATATTCTAAGTTTATCAGCGACTTACGGGGTATTGGTGTTTATATTTCAGCAAGGGCATTTTCATGAACTCCTGCATTTTGAGCCACAGCACAGTCTTGACATCAGTATGATGGTCATTATTTTTTGTGCACTGTTTGGTTTTTCGATGGATTATGAGGTGTTCTTGCTATCACGTATTCAAGAAGCTTACCAACAACATCAACATAATCGCATGAGTATTGTCTATGGTATTGAACATAGTTCTCGCATCATTACCAGTGCGGCATTAATTGTGATGGTGTTATGTGGATCTTTTCTGGTGGCAGATGTGCTAATGGTTAAAGCATTTGGATTAGGGATTGCTGTCGCCATCTTTATTGATGCTTTTCTCATTCGTACATTTATGGTGCCTGCCATCATGACGCTTACAAAAAAAATTAATTGGGTTTATCCCAAATATATCGCTGCAATTTTTTCTAAGCATCATCATTAAAGTGTGCTAATATAAGCACACTTTAATTCCTGTCATTCATCATGCTCTCATTTCAGAATCTTCAATTGTCGAGAGGAAAAAAAATCCTTTTGCAACAAGCAAGTGTCAATATTTTCCCTAAACAAAAAATTGGCTTAGTAGGGCGCAATGGATGCGGTAAATCTTCACTGTTTGCTTTAATCCTGGGTCATCTTCAGCATGATGCCGGTGAATTTAATTCCCCTGGCCTCGATAAAATAAGTAGCCTTGCTCAGGAAATCAATGACTCTAATTTATCAGCAATCGATTATGTATTATCAGGTGATATCATCTATACCAATTTGATTAGATCTTTGGATTCTGCAAAAGATACTGACATCGCCAAAATTCATGAACAATTAGATGCCATCGGAGGTTATGCAAAGCCTGCCATGGCTGCAACGATTTTATCTGGATTAGGCTTCGTTCAAGCGCAACATCAACATACGGTATCTAGTTTTTCTGGTGGCTGGCGCATGCGTTTAGGACTTGCTCGGTGTTTGATGAAACCTGCAGATATCTATTTATTAGATGAGCCAACCAACCATCTCGATTTAGAAGCTATCCTTTGGCTTGAACGTTGGCTTAAACAATTGCCTGCCATGGTCTTGCTGATTTCTCATGATAGAGAGTTTTTAGATAATACCATTGATAAAATATTACATATTGATGCGCAAGAGTTAAAACTTTATAGCGGTAATTATTCATTTTTTGAAAAGGCTAGAGCTGAAGCCTTAATGATGCAACAAACCCAGTTTGAAAAACAACAGAAAAAAATTCAACATATGATGGATTTTGTCAGACGCTTTAAAGCTAAAGCAACTAAAGCAAAGCAAGCCCAAAGCCGCATGAAAGCGATTGAAAAAATCGATCTCATTGCCCAAGCAAATATAGACAGCGAATTTAGTTTTGAATTTAAGTCGCAAAGCTGTGAGGCAAACCCCTTATTGCGTTGTGATGATGTGAGCTTTGGCTATATTGAAAACAAACCGACGATACGAGATATTCAATTCATTCTTCATAAAGAAGATAGAATTGGATTACTGGGTCCAAATGGTCAAGGTAAATCAACCTTTATCAAAGGCCTTTTAGGCAAGCTTCCTTTTAAAACGGGCTATATGCATCAGGCAAGTGGACTGAAAGTTGCTTATTATGCCCAACATCAAATGGATGACTTGGATATCAATTTAAGTCCATTACAAATCATTCAAGAATTGGATAGCAAGGCGAAAGAACAAGATATAAGACAGTTTCTGGGTAGCTTTAATTTCCATGCCGATATGGCTTTAGAACCTATTACCTATTTCTCAGGTGGGGAAAAAGCTAGACTTGCACTTGCCAAATTGGTGTGGCAAAAACCAAATGTTTTATTGCTTGATGAACCTACAAACCATTTAGATTTAGAAATGCGCGCTGCAATTGAGTTGGCATTACAATCTTATGAAGGTGCAATGATATTAATTTCTCATGATAGACACTTATTAAAAACAAGTGTTGAGGAATTTTACTTGGTTTATGATCAACAAATTCAAGCTTTTGATGGTGATATTGATGATTATTATCAGTGGTTATCCCGCGATCAAGCGATGATGTCAAAAAAAAATCAGCCATTAAAAGAAAATCAGTATAAAGAATTGAAAGCAATTCAAAATCGCATTAAAAAATTAGAGCAACTCATGCAAGAGGCTGAAAATAAATTAGCAATCATCATGACCGCCTTAGGTGATGAGTCACTATATTTATCAGAAAATGCCAACAAGCTTGCTCAATTACAATCTGATCAAAAGAGTATAAAACAAATCATTGCAGCGCATGAAACAGAGTGGTTTGAGTGTCATAAACGTCTTGAGGATAAATGATGACTACAGTGTGGGATGTTATCATCATCGGCGCAGGTGCTGCTGGCATGATGACTGCCATTGAAGCAGGGAAAAGAGGAAAGCGCGTCCTCATTTTAGAAAAAACCAAGCATCCCGGAAAAAAAATCCTCATGTCAGGGGGGGGGCGCTGTAATTTTACCAATATGTTTACTTCAGCAGAAAACTTCATTTCTCATAATCCACATTTTTGTAAATCTGCTTTAAAACGCTATACCCCAGCTGATTTTATCAGTCTTGTACAAAAACACGGTATTGCATTTTATGAAAAAAAATTAGGTCAACTTTTTTGTGAAGGTAAATCCAGTGAAATTGTTGCAATGCTGCTTAATGAATGTCGTGATGCCAAAGTTAAAATTAATTTAGAACAAGATATCAGGTCAGTTGAAAAAATAGATACCATATTTAAAATAGCGACAGCACAAGAAACCTATTACACTCATCATTTATGTGTGGCCACAGGTGGTTTATCAATTCCAACACTAGGTTCGAGCCCATTTGCCTATCAGTTAGCAGAACAATTTGGCTTAAAAGTCTATCCAACTAGGGCAGCACTTGTGCCTTTAACCCTCCAAGAAAAAACACATTATGCTGAATTATCAGGTGTTTCAGTTGAATCAAGGGTAAAAGCCAATGGTATGTTATTTGATGAAAACATTTTATTTACCCATCGCGGATTAAGTGGTCCTGGGATACTGCAGATTTCATCATATTGGCAACCAGGGCAAGAACTGGAGCTGCATTTTCTTCCAGAAATAAACTGGTTAGAATGTTTAGAAATAGCAAAAAAAGAGTCAGCAGAGCAGCAGCTAAAAACAGTTTTGCAGCATCATTTACCTAAAAATATGATCAAGTTATTTATCGACGCTGCATTGGCTGAAAAACCGATGAAACAAATAGAGCACAAAGATATTCGTCGCTTAGATGAACTTCTAAGCCAGTGGCGTATTAAACCCTCAGGCACAGAAGGTTATCGAACTGCAGAAGTTACCCTTGGCGGTATAGACTGTGATGAACTTTCTTCGCAAACTTTTGAAGCAAAAAAAGTGCCAGGACTCTATTTTGTAGGAGAGGTCATTGATGTCACTGGCTGGTTAGGTGGATATAATTTTCAATGGGCGTGGTCATCTGCCTGGGCAGCAGGGCAGGTGATATAATCAATTCATCCTTAAGATCTCTTGAATCACACGATCAGTGCCAGAATAATCAGGTGCTTCATTAGCGCTAAATAGATTGATTCGATGTGTTTTTCGACTATCTGAACTTGCTAAAATTTGAGCTTTCATTTCTTCAAAATTTACAGTTTCATTTTTTTCTTTTCGAACACATAAAGCATCTAAAGCTTTAATTGTTTCACTGCGATGATAACCAAAACTTATGATAAAACAAAAAATTCCAAGCCAAGTATTTGGACGATACGAAGCTAAGGATTGCTCAAGCTGTTCTTTAGTAATACTTCGTTTGTCATCTTTATTTATAGATTGCCAGATAATTTCACCAGTTCGAAGAACTTCATTGTTGAGACAATCTTCAGATAACTGAGCTTCTTGATGTTTTCTACGCATCATATCTACTAAAACATAGGCATCAGCAGTACAGGTATCACTAATATCAATAAGAATGCCACGTTCCATTCGTTGTGAATTGGCCCATACAATTTTGCTGCAGCCACTTATTTCACGAACTACGGAAATAATGTCATCAAAATTTTCGCACTTCCCCGCAGGATTAGCTATGAATAATGATGATTTACTAAAATCAATCATCATGGCGAATGCATGCTCACCAGTGGTAGTGGCGATGAAAAATTGTCCCTGTCTCTCTCTACATTCCTGAATTTTACTTAATACTTTCGGGGTACGTAATCCATCAATGTCTGTTGAAATAAAATCAAGCATTTCATTTAATCTTAAAGACTTATTGATCAACTTCACTAATAATTGCGCTTCTCTACATTGATTATTTATATAGTATTGAATAAGTTGCTTAGGTAATTTTAAATTAATTTGTTGTTCAATATCGGTGTCAACTAATCGTTCAAGCAAGCTAATATCACCATTTTCATTTAAAAGCTGCTTTCTGATTTCTGTGATTAGATATTTGCGAATAAAAGGAAACAGTCGACCAATATCACTGACATTATGGGTTGTGGAATCATCTGCAGGTTCTTTTTCAAGGATTTCTCCAATAAAATAATCTATAACTTTAGGGGAATGGGTACTACCATTTAATTCTATTTTAATAGCGTCATTTTGCTCAGAAACATTCACTTTATCACTTTGGCAGAAATAACCAACCATAAATTGATAGTGTGCAATATCAGCATATCCAGGTAAAATAGGTACAGTAATTGATTGAATTCGCGTGTCTTGACTTCGCTCTATCCTTATTTTTTCAAAGCCAGGTATTAATCCATTCGGATATGAATAATGGCGTATCCCTTCTTTTGAGTTCTCTTTATTCAATAATTTAAAGCCTCGGATTAGCACATTGCCATTGGGTAAAATTTGAGGATTAAATCCTTTTTCACGTAAAGCTGATAATGCTAATTCATTAACTAAACTTCTCATAATGATATTCCTAATGGCGGCCTTATGCTCAAAATTTTAACAGAATCAATTTTTTCATTCAATGACTATTTTGTTTTTTTCTATGAGCGCTAAAAAGTCAAGTTTACCATCCGTTAAAATGTTCAATATTAAGGTCTTAAATGTGCTGGTGAGTTGGAATTGTTCAAGATCTGCTGAATGATACAATCAGTTCCAGAATTGTCAGCCTTATCTTTACCTTTAAAAAAATTCAATCGATGTTCTTTATTACGGTCACTTGTTTTTGAAATGGCATCAAGCATTTGGCCTATAGTGACAATTTGATTACCATCATTTTTTGTTAATTCATCTAAAGCTTTGATTGTTTCGCTGCGATAACGCCCAAAGCTCATGAAATAACAAAATGAACCAAACCAACTTTTTGAGCGATAAGATTCTAGGCATCCTTCAACATAAGTTTTTGGTATTTCTTTTTTTAATAAGTCCACTTCTTCTTTGTAACTCTTCGATTTATCAACAAGATCTATCAACAGTGTTTCTGTATGGCTATGGCTTCGCAAACCACTTGTTAGAAAATAAAATCCAGTCCCGCGATTAAGCATGAGTGGGTGATTTCTTGTTTGTAAAAGTTGAGTTAAATATTGATTTAAGTCATCAGGTTGTTTAGATCTCAATTGTGCAACTAAACTTTTAATTTCATGACTCTTAATTTTTGCTCTATCATCAGGTTTTTGTTCCAATATATCAGCATAATCACTTAAAGCTTTGAAAGCCTTATTTAGATTATCGCTCGCACTTGTATATAAATCTGTTAAGGGCTGTTGTTTTTCAATACATACCATATCAGGTAAAACTGAGAAAACATCATAATTCACATTATTTTTATATGGCAGTTGAACGAAAGAATGGAACCTGCTCTTTGTTGGTAACAATTCGCAACATCCAGATAAAAAATCAGCTGCATCTTGTCTGGTGTTGAACTTCATCAATCCAAAAATACTATCATATAATTCAATATCGCTACCAACCATTCTCATCGCTATTGTTGATAAGGATGTTGAATTTGAAAGATATTGTAAACTAATAATATTAGTTGTGTTTAATTGGGAAAATGCATCCCATATCGTTAATTCAGTTGTGCTGAGATTGACTAAATACCTTGTTTTCTGCCTTTTTTCAAAGATTTGTAAATCTGAATCTAATACTGTCGATAAGTGATGCAATGATTCTGTTGAAACTAAGCTACCATATTTATCAGACCACCCTAAACCACATCCGCTAGATTGATACTTAAATGGGTCGTTAAATCCACATAAAGGTAGAGCATGACTAGCATATTTCTTGATGAGCTGAAAGTGTTGCTCTCGAAGTTTAATTGAATCATGCAAGTCTTTTATTTTCTGGTCTATACCCCAACATAAATCTTTAAGTAAACATGTGATAGAAGAATATAGGCTTATCGCTTCAGGAGATGTACGACTTCTGATCAGTTCCTCTAGCGCTGTAACTTCAACCTGAAAAAGACGTACAGCTTTATTAAACACCATGTAATCATAGTTAAAGCTCCAATCTATAAGTCTAGAAGTTTTAGAATACTGTCGCTTAGGATTATAGAGGAAATAATTGCATATCCACTGATGACTAGATTCTTCTTTCCCCGCAACTTCTTTTAAGAAATCCATGAAATTATCAGATCTCAAAACAGTTTCAACGCTTTTTAAGCGTTTGATTAATTCTTCACGATCATCCTTTTTTTGGATTTTACTTGCCAATTTGTAACAATCAGAAAAATGCATGTCAATCCTCTCTTCAAAATGATTACTAACGGATATTGATGGTCAAAATTATACCAATTTACACAAATATGTCAACAAATAAAATAAATTTTAGTCACTTATGCATAAATTCAATATATTAGATAAGTATTTTCGCTGTTTTTTTAGTGATTCGCGCATTTTTTTCTCGTAAACTTATGGGGGATATGTTAGAAAGCGTTTAGTTACTGATGATGTAAAAATGATTGCGTGAAAATAGGTTTTAGATGAAAAGAATTGATGAAGTTATAACGGGGATAGTTAGCAAAGTTACTTATCATAATCCAATAACAGGATGGTCCGTGTTAAGAGTTCATCCGTTTAATGCCCCTGAGCAACAAGAAACAGTAACTGTTCATCAAACAAAAGTATTTGCTGGTGCCACTATGGAGTTTATTGGCGCATGGACTATCGATAAAAAATATGGACGTCAATTTAAAGCTCATCAAGTGATTGAAAAAAAACCTGCCACAATAGCTTCTTTAGAAAAATATCTAGGTTCAGGTTTAATCAAAGGTGTTGGACCAAAAACGGCAAAACAAATTGTTAAATATTTTAAAGAGAATACTTTAGAAATTTTTGAAGAAGAGATTCAGCGATTAATAGAAATTCCTGGCATTGCCAGTAAAAAATTAAATATGATTGAAGCGGCATGGACAGAGCATAAAGCCATTAGAGATGTGATGATGTTTCTACAAAGTCATGGAATTAGCACGCTCTTTGCGGTCAAAATATATAAAAAATACGGGGACGATGCGATAAAAATAGTGTCTGAAAATCCTTATCAGCTCGCAAATGATTTTTATGGTATCGGTTTTTTTTCAGCCGATAAGGTTGCCTTAAGTCTTGGATTTACTATAGATAGTTCTGCGCGTATTATTGCGGCGATTAAACACATATTGTCAGCAAGTCGTGAACAAGGTCATTGCTATTTAACATTACTACAAATTCATCGTGGTATCATTGAGTTAATTGGTTTGAATTTAGAAGAGTCATTAAATGACTACCTCAATTTAATGGATAAAGATCATTTATTAAAAACGTCGATGATCAAGCGCCAAGATAATCAATTAACTGCTTATTATTCGAAAACACTGTTTTACGATGAACAAACAGTGGCAAAAAGAATATTAGCACTTAAAGGCATTGTATCTGTTGATGTTGAACGTGTTCAGTCTTGGATAAATCACTATTGTGATAAAAAGTCTATTTCTCTGAGCGAAGAGCAGCGCCATGCCGTAAGTCAAATCGTACAATATCGATTATCAATATTAACAGGTGGTCCTGGCTGTGGTAAAACAACCACGACCTTGGTCCTTGTTAAACTGCTTTATGCCATGCAAAAAAAAGTGATTCTGGCCGCACCAACAGGGCGTGCAAGTCAACGAATGACAGAAGTGATAGGAAGTGAAGCTAAAACCATTCACAGACTACTTGAATGGAAGGGTGGGGATTTTAAAATGAATGAAGATAATCCACTTAGCGCTGATTTTCTGATTGTAGATGAATGCTCCATGTTGGATATCAGTTTAACAGCATCCTTATTAAACGCCATACCTAATCATTGCCAAGTGCTTTTTATTGGGGATGCAGATCAATTACCATCTGTAGGTGCTGGGAATGTATTAAAGGACATGATTTGCGCAAAGAGCATTCCTTGTTTTAAGCTTACACAAATTTTTCGACAGGCAAAAGATTCATTAATCATTCAATATGCCCATGCCATCAATCAAGCGATAATCCCTAATATCAAATCACCTTTTAAGGATCCTGAACTATGGAAAACGCAAGAAGATTGTTTATTTATTGATACGGAAGAGGTGACTAAAGAACAATTAAACTTTATTTCGAAAGTTAAAAAATACTTTCAATGGAAAACCCCTGATGTTGATGTTGAACTGACGCCAAACTTATATGAGTTCGGTATTGAAGAAGGTGCTTGTTCTCCAAATGATGATGACTTTAATATACCTAAAAAATTTGAGCATGTCGATTTAGACAAACTTAAACATAGCAGTAATGATGTCGAAGCCTTAAAATTGTTAATTAAAAAAATCCATCCTTGGTCTTCTCTTCATTATGGATTGAGTGCAACAGATGTGATTGTACAATTATATATAAATTGGATCCCAAAATATTATGGAAATATTGAAATTCAAATTCTATCACCAATGACTCGAGGCTCTCTAGGAACTGTTAACTTGAATAATATTATTCAAGATAAAGCCAATCCATTTGCGGTAGAAAAAAGGCAATTAAAAGTTGGAGAACGCATTTTTCGTCAAGGTGACCGAGTCATACATAAAAAAAACAACTACGACTTGAATGTTTTTAACGGGGATATCGGAAAAATTATTTCAATAGATAATGAAAATCTGAGTTGTACCGTCCTATTTGCTGCTGAAAAAAGAGAAGTGCTATATCAAAAAGAAGATATCATGGAATTAGACTTAGCGTATGCAATAACCATACACAAATCACAAGGCAGTGAATTTGCAGCAGTCATTATGCCAGTCATGACGCAACACTTTAAGATGCTGTATCGAAATTTGGTGTACACAGGACTCACGCGAGCAAAAAAGCTTGCTGTATTTGTTGGAACTCGTAAGGCCATAACCATGGCGGTC
>RGPR01000260.1 GCA_010030245.1 Gammaproteobacteria bacterium | reverse complement strand
ACGAGTATAGATGGCATCTCTTCCTTCCGATGAAATAAATGATTGAGGGAGTAAGCCATTACCAATCATGTCGTTATTCGCATTTAAATAACTTAAATCAATTTTGGTTGTCTCGTTCTGCCAGCCCACTTTACCAAAGGTTTGTTTCACTGTGGTTGGTGAATATTTTCTCCAACCATCTTCATCAAAATAATTAGCACCTAAGTAGTAATCCACTGAACCATCTTTAGAAACGCCGCCATATTCAGCTGATACATTCTTACGACCCCAAGATCCTCCTGAAGCTTCGATGGCAGCGCCTTGGTTAGTGCGACCACTCTTTGTTTGAAGGGCAATTGCACCACCTAATGTATTTAAACCGTAAAGTGGATTGGAACCCGGAATAAGTTGCATGCCTTGAATTGCAAACGATGGGATAAGATCCCAACGCACAGAGTCGCCAAAAGGCTCATTCACACGAACACCATCTAAGAAAACAGACAAGCCTTGTGGATTGCCATCCAAAGGTGAAGCAGAATAGCCTCTGAATGTTACATCAGGCATAAATGGATTGCCCTGCGTTTCTTGAATACTGACACTTTGTAGATTGTTGGCAGCAAAATCTGCGATCGAAACACCTACTTGTTTTTTAAGATCATCACGTTTAATGACTTGAATATTTGCAGGCACAAGATCAAGCGGCAAACCGATGGATGGTAAAGGCGTTGTACTATAAACATCGATGGTGCTTGTTGTTAATTTTTCAGCAGCAACAAGAGAAGCGGAGCTTAAAATATTTAATGCAACAATTGCAAATAATTTCAATTTCACAATTAAAACCTTACAAACAAATTTTAGATGATGGCATTTTAAGCAAATTAAGAGCTAATTCCAACGATAACTAGCTTGAAATCATTGGGAAAACTTCCCGATATTAAGCTTTCAAAGCAATATTTAAGTTTATCTAACCCAAGTAATCTTTAAACCATCTTCCTTGGGCTTAGTTTGCCACTTCATATCGATACCAAAATGAGGTAAAAAAACCAAATCATTACCCACAAAAATAAGAGGTATTTCTTCACGTTCCCAGGGGGGTAAATCTGATTCTTGGAGTAGTTGTTTTAGTTTTTTAGTGGGTCTTTTTGAATTGGGTTTAAAACTTTCCCCACCTTTTCGATTTGCAATAATAAGTTTTTTACCTTTAATTTTTTCTAAAGCAATGCCCCCGCCTGTAACTTTTTTAAAGTTTAATTTTGTTCCATTGGGCAGTAAAATTTCTGGCTCATTATTCCAAAAAATTTCATATTTTTTTTGTTTATGTTGATTTTTTTTAACGATATAAATCTCATCTTGATAACGACAAATTTCATAATTTTTTGAGAGCTCAATTTTCAAAGTTGCATCTTTTTTGGCCGTTAAAACTTGCCTTAAT
>RGPR01000259.1 GCA_010030245.1 Gammaproteobacteria bacterium | reverse complement strand
TGTCAGTAAAAATATACCGTGCAAGTTTTGTCAGAAAATGTCGTAGCAATGTGTGAAAAGGCTGGAATAATCTTTCCAATGCCTTTTCCTTTATTTGACAATGCTCCAAATGTTGAACATTTGCAAGTCTGGGCCCAAAGCCAGGTCACGCCCATGCTTCGCCGTATTGCTTCTAAAATAGCTGATAATCTTCATCATGTGACTTTTCAAGATTTTTTAAAACAACTTCAGTGTACTATCGATGATTTCAATTGTCGTATTGGAGATGAACCTTATATATTACTCATAGGGGCACAACGGAGTGCCATTCATGATGGTTGCAGTGATGCATGGGTGAGTGGTCTTGCATTAGAACACTGTCATTTGAAGCCACCTGCCGCTATCATTACCTTGGATGATTGTAATGATTTTTTACCAACAAATACCATAAAACATATACTGCTGTTAGATGATGCTGCCTATAGTGGCGCCCAGAAAAGCCGCTTGATGAATATGCTTGACTATAGCTTTAACATCGAACATGAAATAGATGCGTCTCTTGTTCAAAAACTGAAAGAAGTGTCTTTTTACTTTGGTATCCCTTTTTTGACAAAAATTTCTTCAGAACTGCTGAGGAACAAGACAGAAAAGTTATTCGGTTGCGTTCATTTTTTAAAGCATCAGATGATGCCTGTGATCAGTGAATACTTAAGTGAAGACGAATGGCGTTATGCTGAAAAACTTAAAGTAATAACTAACAGTAATCAGCATAGCATCACTTATTTTGATCACAAATATGCTGATGCAGTATCTTCATGTCAGGCTATATATAATGGAGTAAGCTTATTAACCTACCAAAAATTAGATTTGATGCGTTTTATGGGATATACCATCGATGAAATAGATAAAATTTTCATAGGATTGGGTCCTGGTTATACGATTCCTATCATTATACCCCCATATCGATTGCATCAAGCAAAGTATAGACAAGAGTTAATAAGTCACCTTGTAGAAGTCAAAGTTGGCAAGTTAAAGCCAGGTGTCGTAACAACATCTGAAATTAACGCACTATTACAGGAATTCTATGATCCAAGCAGACTTTATCAAGTCCCCACATTTGAAAAACCAACATTGACTTTACATGCCCAAAACGGTTTCGATACCGCTGTATTTGAAGGCAAATGGAAGTCCACGAAATATGTGCAACCTCAGGCATCAGCTTTAGTCAATCATGCAGTCTGGTATAAAAAAACCAGTAGTAAGGGTGCATTTGTAGGCTTAGGGGTTGTTATATTGGCAGGTATTTTTAAAGAGTCAAAATTACTACCACTTCCAGTTCATCAGGCACTGGCCTTATTCACCGCTTTCATAGCAATGTCTGCACTATTTTTCAATTATCATCAACAAACACGTCCATTTGCAGAACAATTGACCGCGGATGCTTTATTAAATGAGAATGAT
>RGPR01000258.1 GCA_010030245.1 Gammaproteobacteria bacterium | reverse complement strand
ATCATACTGGCTTTGAGAATTATTTTAGACACAAAAATCCTCCTCAGGACGTCATCCTTGATAAAAAACATGTTGATGAGTTTATGGGTTTTAATCATCTCACGCCCCCTGAAGAATATATTGATGCGCTGTTAGATATATGGATATGTGCACGCAATAATATATGGATGCTCGCTCCCGTCTCACCCTTTTACCTTGAAACGGTGGCTGATAAAACCATGCAGGCTGGGCGTTTATCGATTTTAACCCAATTTTATCTGGGTGTGATGACGGCATGCTGTCATATGAAGCGCGTTAGTCAGGCAAACTTTGGGGCGATTTTGGATAACGACCCTGATTTAAGTCTAGAATTGGTAAAACAAGTCGCTGAGGCACTTGTGCGTGGCGATAATGTGGAGCAAGCGTTTTTCATATTTTTTGATGCGCATTGGCAAAGCTTTGAATTATCACAATCGTTATCACAATCGTTAACACAATCTGACCAAGAAGACATTGTTACACTCTTCAATACCACTTACCGAAGCGTGAGTGCTACGAAAGAAAATGTACACCGCGATGATTATCTGATACGAGATACCAAAGCTCGTGGTGAAAACGCGCCTGTTGAATATCATGATGGTATGATGTGCACGGATTTAGCGAATCTAATTCCTTTTGCAGATTTAAACTTAACCGAACCTGACCAAGCTTATTTTGATGAGATACGTCAAGAAGCATGCCAGCACCCCGCACTTATCTCACCTCATAACGAACCTGTTGTCACAGTTGATATCGAATTAGATGCGTTGATGGCTAAGATGGAAGAAAGACCAGATTTACCATGGCAAGAAGTGCTTCCTCAGGAAATTTACAATGCATGCTGTAGGTTACCTGCATTTGCAGCACGTGAGTTTTTAGATGCTGTGGCGAAAGGTAAGCAAGAGGAAGCTCACGCCATATTAGAAGGCTCTTCCAACAAACAAGCCTTACTTAGAGCATCTGCTCACTTTACTGATTACTCAGGACGAACTTATAATTGCACAGCGTATGAAAAAGCTTGGTGGGATAAAGATACGCACATGCGTCGGATGTTAGAAGGCCATATGGATGATGAAACCAAGCAGCAACTGTTAGACAAAATTGATGAGATAGAGCGCACGGGGTTGGATTATAAACAACACGGAGTACCGTATAAAAATGCTCATTACGACATGAGTTTTATATTAAAAAACGTAACGCTTGATGAATTTCTTCATTTGAAAGCGCTGCTAGGTCAAAGCAGTGAGAAACTTAATACTGCCACGCAAGACAATTATAAAACCATCTCGTTTACGGCAACTGAGTATGAACAACTTAAAAAAGAATTGGCACAGCAGAAAGTACGTAGCTTGATGCCGGTTTTTTTTTGCATCTTTTCAATTTCTCAGCTATATAACTTATCCTATATTCTTCATAGCATCA
>RGPR01000257.1 GCA_010030245.1 Gammaproteobacteria bacterium | reverse complement strand
TGGGTCTCCATTAAATCCTGTAGGTAAGTTACAAGGATGATTCTTGTCAGCGCAAGAAACCTCAATTGAGGTAGGTGCTCGCATTGATTCGCTGTATCCGCCAAAAAATCCAAGCTCTTTAGTGGGGTTGAAACTTAAACCCACACTAGGATTCAATCTTGCAAAATGATGGTTCCCATTTAATGACGTTACCTCCGGTCCCATTGTGCCCGTTAATGGGTTTGGGAGTGTTGTTTGATTTCCGGTGGTGGAGTTTGCGTAGGATGCACCTGCAAAAGCCGGGTTTTTATAAGTCACAGAATTATCAGTCCAGCTATACCCGCCATCATCATTTAAAAATTGAGTATTGGCGCCTTTCTGATTAAGCAAGGATACGTTATAACTTGCCGCCGCCGACGCAGTAAGTTGAGAGTTAATTTCAAAACTATTTGCTACGAATAATGCGAAGTTGTCTGTATCTGCTTTCAAATTTACATTACGAATCAGGCCATCATTTTGAGCAACACCTGAAGCCATTTTGTATCTTAAATTAGGAGTGCTAATAACCTGATAATTCACAAGCCGAGCCAATTGCGTGTCTTGGTTGTATGTGATGTGACTATGATCAGCGATACCGCCAAAAGAAAATGTATTGTCTTTTTCAAAAAGTTTTCCAAAAGCTTTATATTCAAAATTACCACCGACTGTATCTTGACGAAGATTTGAACTCACAAGCTGCGTATTAATATCTGCTGTATATCTTTGAAGTCCATTGGCATCAGCATATGTTTTGCCAGCCAAAGAATTAGGCACGGTACCATTAACTGCAACGTCACAACCTCCTTGTCCAGGACCATCGCCAGCTGCAGCACACCCATCATCATATTGGGCGTTACTATTCACAACATCTGAATCGGATTTTCTTATATAACCATTTGCAGCTATATATCGAGTATCACTTAACCAGCTACTCGCTTTAATATTAATCATTGCCATACGATTTTTAATCGTATCTGGCCATGTATAAGGCTGCTTAGGGTTATCAAGCATAGATAAAGGAAGCCCTTGTGTGCCATTTAATTCGTTATGAGCAAAAGCACCTGAAATTTCTAAATTATTTTTATTGTCCGCACTATGCCAACGTAATTTACCAAATAATTGCTGGACATCGCTTTTTGAATGATCGCGCCAACCATCTTGATAATCTTTATTGATAGAAACAAAATAATCAAGGTTATGAGCAACATCAACACCACCATATTCTGCATTTAAAGCGCGCCTTCCAAAAGAACCTCCGAGCAAGGTCACAGAGCCCCCCGGAAAATCTTTGCCATTTTTTGTATTAATAGCCAAAGCGCCGCCTAAAGTATTCAAACCAAATAGTGGATTAGATCCTGGCATTAAATTAATGCCTGATACAGCATTCATAGGGATGAGGTCCCAATTTACAGTCGATCCAAA
>RGPR01000256.1 GCA_010030245.1 Gammaproteobacteria bacterium | reverse complement strand
GCGCTTCATCCGCATCAACTATTGCTTGAATAATAGCAATTTCTTCTTCGCCGTTTCTTTTTAATGCTGCATTTCTTTCGTCAAGACGTTTGATATCTTCATTTGCTGCTGCTGTTTGTTTTGCAATTAAATCATCAATATATTTAACTTGTTCAGCAGAAAAACGTTTCCATTCTTTATGTTCTTTTTTGCGTGCTTCTTCAGCTTTTGTATCAACTCCAACAACTACACTTCTGCCACCACTATTTATTCCAATTTGTCCAGGTCTTTTTGGAGCAGGCATTCCAGCATTTCTACTTGATGTAGATGCATCAAATTGTTCGCCCAAATAAAATAATTTTGCTTCATCAGCTTCCCGCGCTTTCATTCGGGCTTGGGCAATCTTGTCTATGTCGCCAAATCGTCCTTCTGAAATTGCAACAAAAGCATCTCCCCATGCGCCCATTACACGAACAAGGTCTTTAACCTCAAACGCCATAAACGCAACGCCATAAGCCATTTTGTCAAATATTGTTTTCCAAAGTCCACCACCTTGATTAATGGTAGAAAACAATTCAACAAAATAATCTATTGTTTGTTTTAATGATGTGCCAATCTCCGTTGACATTGTGAATTTCACATCGCGTGCGTGTTGATTAAACATATCAAACGCATCTGCTGCATCTTGGATTGCTTGTGCTTGTTGCGCGGTTGTGGAATTAACTTTGTCCATTTCTTCAGCAACGCCAAGAAAATCAACTCCTTTTGCAGCTTTGCCAAAAATATCCATTGCGCGTGCATTGCGCGTCAAAGGGTCTTCAATTTTTGCTATTGATTGAACAATTTTTTTGAATAAATCTTCGGTACTTAAATTGGCAACATCTTTAAGCGATACGCCCATTTTGCCTAATGCTTTTTGCGCTTCAAAAGAACCGCTAGCTGCGTTATCTATATATTTGGTAAAGCCTGCAAGCAATTTACCAGCATCTTCTGCATTGCCGCCCGAATTGGCAAGCGCATTATTAAGTTTGATTATTGTGTCAATTGCTACATCATTTGCTTTTGCTACGTCTGCAATTTCATCCGCAAATTTCATTGCTTCATAAGTTGAAGCAGCAAATGCAGCGCCAAGCGCTAAAACAGCAGTTCTGCCTTGTTCCGCAACTTTTACGCCAAAATCATATAGCTTTTTATTGGCAGAATCTAAGCCTTTTACAAATTCCGCGCTGTCAAGACCAAGGACAACGCCAAGCCTTGCAATGTTATTAGCTGCCATCTTTAACCCCAAAAAGGTTTTTATCAAATCCGGGCGCTTGTGCCATAAACGCCAGCAAATTTGAGTTTACCGCAGATTCTTTTTCATTGTCGTTCATTGGAGGAAAAATGTAATCATTTGCCCTACCAATAATGCTTTTCAATTCATACGCTGCCGACGATGGCGCTTTCAAATAATTAAAAACACCTGTAACCAATAATCCAAGCAAATAAATT
>RGPR01000255.1 GCA_010030245.1 Gammaproteobacteria bacterium | reverse complement strand
TTGCTTGATGAAAGATCGGTATGAAGCCACGGTACATTTTTTTCAATAAATCGATTTAAGAAACGTGCAGCATGAATATGGTCTGCACCCCCTTCAAGCGTGCATTGTTTGATATCGGCAATACCGCTTTCTAAATCTTCTTCGTAATCTTCATCGAATGGAAATGCGGCAACACGCTCGCCTGCATCACTTCCGGCACCGACGGCCAAACAAGATAGCTCAGGTCGATTTGAAATGACGCCACTGTATCGATCACCCAATGCTGTTGCCATACTCCCTGTGAGTGTTGCAAAGTCCATCATCATGTCAGGCTTCAGGCGTGATGCTAAAGTTACTGTATCTGCTAAGACCATCCGCCCTTCTGCATCGGTATGCATAATTTCAATCGTGGTGCCATTAAGAGATTTCACTACATCATTTTGTTTGTATGCCTTAGGTCCAATATGATTTTGTGCAATCGCTAACCAACAATCAATTTGAATGGGAAGCTTTAAAAGGGTTGCAGCTAATAAAATGCCAAGGGAGACTGCGGAACCATTCATATCTTCATGCATGCCTAGCATATATCTCGCAGGTTTTAGGTTATGTCCACCTGTGTCAAAACAAATACCTTTACCAATCACTGCAATCGTTTTTTTAATGTGCTTAGGTTTATAAGTCAGATGCACAATCGCTGCATCTTGCGGTTCAGAACCTTGGCCCACAGCTACAAAAGAACCTGCACCCATTTTTTTTAATTTCGTCATATCAAACTCTTCTAATTTCCAGCCATTTGATTTGGCGAGTGATTTAATTTTTGTGCGATATATGGAAGGTGTGAGTTCATTGGGGGGCAACATCGTGAGTTCACGTGTCAAAGTATTGCCACTGACAATCGCGACTTCATCAGTAAATTTATCTTGTATCTCCACCCCAAATAATTCAATCAATTTGATATTTTTTTTAAGATTTTCTTTCTTTCGACTCGGTAAAGTTTGACTATTCATAAGGGCTACATAAATAGCAGCGCGTGCATTTTGTTCTTTTAAATCCTCACTACCAAATATTCCGATGGTAAGCATTGGAGGATTTTCAGAGAGCAAAGGTTGTAGTGCTTTTCTAATTGCAGTGTGCCTTTGAAAAGTATTCTTTTTTTTATCTAACACTACAAAACTTAACAAATGTCCACCCTGAGTCTCCATCGTAATAGGCGATTTAGCTAAACTCTCCATTTTTTTATCTGCGCGCTTAAGTTTTCGATCAAGCTCTTTATGAAAGGGAAATACTTTTAAGGTTGCACTATCCAACACAAAAAGATGATGACTCCCTTTGATGTTTTTTTCTGTCGCTAAACCTCTTTTTTGTACAATTTGAATAGCCATATGCTTTTGATCCTTCAATGAACGTCCTATTAAAAAATATCAATAAAATCAATAGAATATTACTTTTTTTCACACTTTTAACTTACTTTTTTACTTGACCCAAAGCCTT
>RGPR01000254.1 GCA_010030245.1 Gammaproteobacteria bacterium | reverse complement strand
TGCATTTTATCAACACAACCCGTCGATAACTTTGTATCTGACAGTTTTATCAATGGAGGACGTTCATGCAACTTGGTGTACAACGATTTGAAAATATCCGTTTAAATTCACTAAAGCTTTCCGATCGCTTTAAGGATTTGCATGATTACCTCATTATTCATATTGGGACAAATCATCAAGCGAGACTTTGGCCATTAGATTTAATAGAGCTTTTTGTTTCTTTGAGTGAAGCTTCAAAAAAAAATATTGTTTTAACTGGATTTAAGCAAGATGATGCTTATCAAAATCAACTTGAACAAATCCTGAATGGATATAAAAATAAAATAAAGATTATAAATTTAATGAGCCAAACAAATCTTCGCGAACTCTTGGAGTTAGTTTCAAACGCCAAAGGTATTGTTTCTGTAGATACTGGCATTATTCATTGGGCAAGATTATTTTTGATTCCCAATCTTTCCCTGATGGGGCAGAGTGATAATAAGCTCTTTGGTGCTCAAAGCCCATATTTTAAATTATCCCGTTCGATAGCGACTGAGCCATTAGATTGTCAGGATAAACATACTTTTCACGGCATTAAAATCAACTGGGTAAATACTTGTGCTCGAAATGCATGCCCCTTGCCAAGTCGCTTATGCTTTGATGGCATTAATCATCATGAGGTTGAAAAAGATTTTTTTGAATTATTTTGTAAGCCTTAATTTTCTTGACTCCGGTGATTCTATTGAAATTTTGCCTAAATAACCTTGGCGATAATCATTAAGTAAAACAGTCGCTGCTTTTTCTAAATCAGGTAAATGGTTTCTCAAGGGAAAGTTCTTTTTCTTTGCAATAAATTCTAATAATTCAATAGAGTCATGGGTAACTTCTTTCACTTCAAAGCGCACTTTAAGTAAATCAGGATATTGCTTTAATAAAATCTCACCAAGTTCAATAGCCACATCTTCTTCATGGTATGCATTTTTACCGATATTATTATTTGCTGCCAATAAATAGCCGTCATGTGTATGCTCAATTTTTGGCCACATCATGCCAGGTGTATCGACTAAAATCATATGGTCATTAATTTGATGACGCTGTTGTTGTTTTGTAATTGCAGGCTCATCACCAACTTTTGCAATTCTTTTATTAAGAATGGCATTCATCAATGTAGATTTACCAACGTTAGGAATGCCCATAATCATCATGCGAAGTGGTTTTAGTGGAGTGCCTCGATGAGGTGCCAACGCCATACAAAGTGGTAGTATTTTTTTAGGCTCATTTACTTTTTTGCATGAAATAGCAATCGCTTTAGTTTTCGGGAGTTTGTTGAAATACTGGAGCCACTGATCCGTTATCTTAGGATCGGCTAGATCTGACTTATTGAGTAGTTTAAGATGTGCTCTTTGTCGAGCTGTACCAAGTTCTTTCACCATGGGATTCTGAGATGCAGCAGGGGCTCTGGCATCTAGTACTTCGATGACCACATCGGTAAATTCCAT
>RGPR01000253.1 GCA_010030245.1 Gammaproteobacteria bacterium | reverse complement strand
TGTCCTTTTGGAATGGCTATATTGATATTTTTGAGCGCCCAAAATGCATGATAATCTTGTTTTTGATTTTGTTTTGCATAGCGTTGTAATGGCTGTAATAAGATCTGCTTTAAAGCGTCTTGAGGTTTATCGTGGCTCTGATCACGTGGCAATTTATATTGGATTAGGGCGTGTTGACAATTGCCCCCCCGCCTACGTGCCTCGGCTTGTCCGAGGCATCCAGGAGATCTTGATTAAGAACAAATTTCCTCGTACAGGTCACGCCATTCTGGGTTAAGCTCTTCAATCAAATTAATTTTCCATTGTCTGCACCAGTTTTTAAAACGTTTTTCACGTCGAGCAGCTTCTATATAAGTTGAATGCGTTTCGTAATAGACCAACATATGAACATTATACTGAGCAGTAAATCCTGGTATTACCTTATTTTTATGCTCCCAAACCCGTTTAATCAAATCAAACGTTGAACCAACATATAGAGTACCATTGGGCTTACTCGCCATAATATAGACGTAAAATGCTCTCATTTTTCTTCCTTGTTATCGAGATTTGGACTCACTTCGATAATATCATTCAAATTGAGCTGATTACATAGGAAGCCAAATATATGAGCATGCCATTGCCAACATTGATGCATAGTTTCGTTTTAATTTATCATACCGCGTTGCAATGGCGCGAAAATGTTTGAGTCGAGCAAATACGTTTTCAACCAAATGGCGATATTTATACAGACCCCAATCAATATCACTGTTTCCTGTTTTTGAGTTTTTCTTTCGTGGTATAACAGGATTAGATGATTTATTCCGAATTTGTTCACGTATATCCTCGCTATCATAACCTTTATCAGCTATGGTGTGCTCCGAAGCGGGTAGCTTATCAATAAGTGCTGGGGCTGCTTTACAGTCATGTACTTCACCGCCGGTTAAGTCAAATTCGATTGGAAAACCACAAGCATCAACGGCCATATGAATTTTGGTTGTATTCCCACCAACAGATTTTCCAATGGCCTGATTTTCATTTCCCATTGCTCCGGAACTATGTTGATGGGCTCGAACGATACTGCCATCAATGAACTGCCATTCAAGATCTGGAGCGTGTACAAGAGCTTTAAAAATACTCATTAACTTGGCTTTTGATGACCAACGATTGAACTGTTGATAAATTGAATTCCAGCATCCAAATTCTGCTGGTAGGTCTCGCCAAGGGCAACCAACTCGCATACGATATAACATCGCCTCAACGATTAAACGTAAAGTAGGCTTGTCATAAATCCTATGTTGTAGCATGATCCCTCTTAGCTTCGACCAAAGCTCATCACTGAGCATAAGTCTAGCCATTGCAAACTCGTTTTATACTTGGTGTCAGAACCGTTATATTATGAGTTTGCTCTTATTAATCAATGGATTAATGCTCTTAATTTAGCTTTTTTTTTAACTTGAGCATCTCCTGGATGCCTCGGACAAGCCGAGGCACGTAGGCGGGGGG
>RGPR01000252.1 GCA_010030245.1 Gammaproteobacteria bacterium | reverse complement strand
TTGTTCAATATTGAACAATAGTAAAGCATCGTAAGTATGACTAAAGTCTTAAAATTGATTGATCCTGATGTGCACTTTAGGGTCCTCCACATCCTCGAAGAGGAGCCGGATCTCACCCAGCGCGAACTGGCAGATAAACTTGGGGTCAGCTTAGGATCCGCCAATTACTGCCTCAAGGCCCTTGTTGAAATAGGCCACATCAAGGCGGGTAACTTTAGCAAGAACCCCGATAAGTCTGTGTACCTCTACCTCCTTACCCCTAAAGGAATCGCCGAGAAGGCCAACCTCACCGCGGGTTTTCTGAAGCGTAAAATGGCCGAGTACCGCGCCTTAAAAAAAGAGATCCAGTCCGCTCGATCGAACCTGAAGGGCTGACCCCATGGACCGATGGCACCTTATATATACCAAACCCCGCCAGGAAGCACTGGCCCACATCAACCTCCAGAAACAGCACTTCGAATCGTTCCTACCCCTCGTGACAATAGAAAAAATTTTCAGGGGTAAAAGGGTTTTAAATAAGGAGCCCATGTTCCCGAGGTACCTCTTCGTCCGCATTAAAGGTGACAGGCAGCAGAACTGGTCACCTATCCGCTCCACAAGGGGGGTCTCGCAACTCGTGACCTTCGGGGGCCAGCTCGCCATCTTGGACGACGAGGTTATGGCTAACCTAATAGAAAGGCTGGACGAGGACCCTTTGCTCGAGGCCTTCTCTGAGGGCGACATCGTTGAGATCGTCGACGGACCGTTCGGCGGCCTAGAGGCGGTCTTTAGAACCTTCAGCGCAGAGGGTAGGGCGACCCTCCTCCTTGAATTCATGGCAAAAAAAGTCAATGCCAAATTCGAGTTAGGGCAGTTTAAAAGGGTAGCGTGAAGTCCCTATAAAAAAGGGATCGGGGGGGGGGTGGCAGCACCCACCTACATTTTTTTAATAATAAGTGTGGAGCAACATGCTGACCTCGGTCGGGCAGGGCGGTAGCGTGGGGGCAACAACATAAGGTATAAACCAGTTTTTTTACATGGCACCGTAATTACTTTGATACGTAAGTCGAATATCAAAAATGAATTTTTAAAAGGGGATGCTTCGTATGAATAATTTAAAAGATTGTTATGTTATTGCGGAAGCCGGCCTTAACCATAACGGCTCGCTTGATTTGGCCAAGAGATTAATTGATGTTGCTTCAGTTGCCGGCGTTAACGCGGTCAAGTTTCAAAAAAGAACAGTAGCTAAACTAGCGGTAGGTGCGACGCTTGATGCACCTGATGATCGTTTTCCACAATTTGGTAACACTTATCGTGAGATAAGAAATCACCTCGAATTCGGATTTGATGAATATTGTGAGTTAAAACATTACACTGAAACTAAAGGTTTAGATTTTATGGTGACGGCATTTGATAACGACGCTGTAGATTTTCTTCTATCCGTTGGCGTTGAACATTTCAAGTTAGCTAGTCACAGTTTGACCAATTTGGAGTTATTGAACTACTTAGCGCAAAAA
>RGPR01000251.1 GCA_010030245.1 Gammaproteobacteria bacterium | reverse complement strand
ATCAACAATGCTTTTTTGGTTTTGCGAAATTCTTCAAGATAAATACGCTCTGATTTTGCTTTGGCATACAGCGGCGCATTTGCCATAATAAATTCAACTGCTTTGTATGGTGTTTTCATATTAATCCTGTTTTTATATAACTCGCAACGCTGCCAATGCTGCTTCTGGCCCATCCACTCTAACCAATGTGCCGCCGCCCCATTTTTCAAAAAAATCTTGTTGTAGCGCCGTTAAACGCTTTTTCGGTCCAGCTTTAATTTCCATCAGCATTGTGTGATTTTTGTATCCCACAAGCAAATCAACAGGCAAACCAATAATCCAAACGTATGCGCCTGCCGCCCGTAATGCTTCTATCACTTGCGTTTGATTAGCGTCTACTCTTGCTGCGCGTCTCATATTAAACAAACAAAAGTTTTTGAGTTTGCACTTCCCCGCCAGCGTCATATCGCTTGCTTTCACCCTTTGGGTAAGGTAATACGGTATAGGTTAAATCACTCATCATTTGTTTTTTTTGATATTTGTTGCCTACAAAAAAAACGTATCGGTGTTTTCTTGCTCTTTCTACAAAATATACGTTTTCTTCACCGTATTTTTTAATTACTTCAGCGTTAGTCAAACCATGAGCATAAGTAGCGTGATGCTGATGTTCCAAACCCTTTACTTTAGGGTCTTTGAACTTGCTGCTCAATCCTGTGTACAAGAAATTTGTAGCTTGATAAACGTAACCAACATGACCTTGTTCTGTGTCGGCATAAGATACAACAATAGTTGGCTTGGGCAGCATTTGCATTGACTTAGCGACTAATTCGGATGCAAAGTTTTTTTCATTGTCACAGCAAAGCCTGTTTAACTCATACACATGGTCTGTCCATTGTTTTCCACATATACCTTGACGCAACGTGTTACTAGCCGATACTCCATAAGTCACCACACCCATAAGAGTGTTGTCTATGTAAGCCCCAAACGCATAGCTAATTGGACACATTCGATGTGCATAGTGTTTTTGAAGCAGCCAAGGCTCAACTTCAAAATTGTTAATTGGTAACACTTTTAACATTTTTCATTTGCTCCAAAACGTATTGTTTAATTCCGCAAAACATAGGTTGCTCATCCAATTGTTTAACCCGAGCCCATGCGTAATCTTTCCATCCAGCTTCCTTACATAGCGCAACGTAATGAGCAAAAATGTTTGCACGAATTGCATCAGGATTCCAAGGCATTGCGTGCCATTTCAATTGATGCTTGCGACTTTTTTATACCGGCAGCGTAATCGCCCAAGATTTTTCGCGCCCAATTCTTTGGGTCGGCTTGTTGCTCACCAATACGCAAAGTAGCCAACTTAGCCAATTCTTTGCTTACACGCGCAGGGTCGGCAGGCGGCGCTGACAATTGCGGAATTTCAACGGCAGGCGCTTGATAACATAAATTTTTAAATTGCACTAAATTTGGCGGTCTTTCGGGCAAATGATTTAATGCCCATGAAATTGCCATCATAGATTC
>RGPR01000026.1 GCA_010030245.1 Gammaproteobacteria bacterium | reverse complement strand
TTGAGCTCTTGCAGAGCATTGTATCGAAAATGCCCTAGGCTATTTTCAAATGCCTTATGGGGTGGCAACACATTTTAATATTGATGACAGAGAATATGTGATTCCCATCGCGGTAGAAGAAACATCTGTGATTGCGGCATTATCTAAGACGGCAAAATGGGTTAGTCAACATGGCAAAATCAGCACTTCCCAAAAAGGCAATTGCATCATTGGACAAATTCAATTGCCAAATGTGCAAGATTGTGACGCATGTCTTCACATTTTAGAGCAGCATGCGCCAGCTTGGATTCAAGAAGCCAATCTAAACGTGGTGCCTGGAATGGTTGAGCGCGGTGGCGGGGTCATGCATATGCGATTTCGTTCGATCGATAGGGGTAACGGCCAACAAATGTTAATCATCCATGTGTACATGGACCCTTGTGATGCCATGGGTGCAAATCTCATCAATCAAGTGCTAGAGTTTTTAAAAACGCCCATTCAAGAGGCTACTGGGGAAAAAGCCCATTTGTGTATCTTGTCCAATTTAAACGATGAGAAACTCACCACTGCCAAGGTTGTGCTCCATGGTATTTCTGAGCAAGAAGGCAAATCCATTGAAGAAGCATCTATTTTTGCAGAATTAGATCCTTATCGTGCAGCCACCCATAATAAAGGGATCATGAATGGCATTGATGGCCTACTCGTTGCAACAGGTAATGATTGGCGAGCAGTTGAAGCTGGTATGCATGCTTATGCTGCCAAAAGTGGTCAGTATCGCGCATTGAGTCAATGGCGATATCATGATGGAACACTTACAGGCGAAATCACGGGACCCATTGTGGTTGGCACTGTCGGTGGGGTCACCGCACTTCATCCGATGGCTAAAATAAGCCTTAAATTAATGAATATTAGCTCAGCCAATCATTTAGCCCGAGTTGCAGCAGCTGTTGGCTTGGTCCAAAATTTAGGCGCAATTAGAGCTTTGGCAGCAGAAGGTATTACTCAAGGCCATATGCGCCTGCATATGGATAATATTTTATTATCCATGCCTGAACTTGCGCTTGAAGAACAACAGTGGTTAAGACAGGCGCTTTTATTACGTATAGAAAAAAAACAAGGTATTTCTCTGCGCGTTGCCCGCATTTTATTTGAAGAATACCGAGAACAGATGAAAAAACATTTATGATCCAAATTCCTGCTAAAACCTTTTTTTTGGGTGAGTATTTGGCCTTGAAAGGTGGGCCAAGTTTAATCGCATTGACCACGCCCTGTTTTCAGCTAGATACAACAAAGCGCTTACACCCAGAGTGTGTGGCCTCACGTTTTTGGCAAGCTAAAACCAATACAGCCATCCCTTTTGGTCTCCAAGATCCTTTTCAAGGCAAAGGGGGGATGGGGGCATCAAGTGCTGAGTTTTTATTGGCTTATCAGATGCATGTTGGCGACCTACATGATCTAGAAAATTTGCATCGTGTATATCTAGAGTTTGCACAAGGTCAAGGACAAGCACCAAGTGGTTATGATGTCTTGGCCCAAACCCAAGAAGGCATTAGCTTGGTGCAAATGCCTATTCAGGACAGTATTCATTTTAAGTGGGTATTTAGTGAATTGGGATTTGTGTTGGTGCATACAGGAAAAAAACTAGCAACACATGTTCATCTTCAGCATACGACAGCCAATTTTGATTGGCGGCAATTGGCCAAGGCAACTGAGCGTGGCATTGAGGCCCTAATTGGGAAAGATGCAGATCAATGGTTAGATGCCATTAGGCAATTTCATCGACATTTATCGAAGATAGGATTATTGGCAGCGCATAGTCAAGCCTTGATCATCGAATGGCAAAATAACTTTCCTATTTTAGCAGCCAAAGGATGTGGGGCCATGGGTGCAGATGTCATCGCACTTTTTCTTGAAAAAGGTAATATTGCTGAATTGAAAGACGATTTGATTAAAAAAGGATTTTGCGTGCTGGCGACACAAGAAGATTTGTATTTTCAAAATGCAAGAGAATGATTTTTTTTACCGAAAATACTTGAATTTTTTCATTTTTTAAGTATCATACAGATTCTTTTGGGCCGTTAGCTCAGTCGGTAGAGCAGAAGGCTTTTAACCTTTGTGTCATAGGTTCGAATCCTATACGGCCCACCATATAACCAAAAGAATTCCCGTGTTACGGGCCGTTAGCTCAGTCGGTAGAGCAGAAGGCTTTTAACCTTTGTGTCATAGGTTCGAATCCTATACGGCCCACCATATTCCTGCACTCGTAGCTCAGCTGGATAGAGTACTTGGCTTCGAACCAAGGTGTCGGGGGTTCGAGTCCCTCCGAGTGCACCATTTTTTATATCTTTCTCATATGATCACCAAAAAAAATTGCACATTGGCAAAATTTACATGCTACGATATCATTTTAAATTGGATTCCTTTAAGGTTGAATTCAAATGACCATAGAGCAAGAACCAAGGACTAATTTTTGTAGTCATTGTGGCCATCAATCAATCGTTTTTTTAACGCCACATAATGACACCAGGGTTAGAAAGGTTTGTAATGACTGTCAAACTGTTCATTATGAAAATCCCAAAATTGTGGTTGGTGCAGTGACCACCTTTGAAGATAAATTTTTATTATGCAAGCGTGCGATTGAACCGCAGTTAGGTTTATGGACTTATCCTGCTGGCTTTTTAGAAAATGGTGAGTCAGTGTTGAGAGTAGTGAGGTGGTTTTGATTGAGAAGAACGAAATACCTTGGGAAAAGTTAGCATTTCCAGTCATTAAATGGGCTTTAAATGCGTTTATAACCAATCAGCCTGGCATAATTGATAGAAAATCTACCAATAAGACACTGGATGAATCGTGGCATTTGTGAGGCTAACGAATGCTGTAACATTATTAATAAGAGATCTCATCAGGGTGTTTAGCAAAAACAATTTTTATTTTTGCTAAACCTAATGCAATCAGCGGCAGAAAACAAATTGAAAATACGTTAATAACGAGATAGGAGGTGTTTTTTGCAATACTGATAGGTTCATCATAATCGAGCATAATTAAGTCAGGGATTAACTTGTGCATGATAAAAAATGCATGACTTACAAAAAGGTAATATAACAATGTTTTACTAAGCCATCTGGGCGGATAGCTAAACATTGTCAACATTATAAAGCTTGTTAAATAGGCCAGGCCGAATAAGTAGATTAAAGATGTTAAGTGACTTTGCCAAACTGAAATATTAAGCACATTCATTAAAATTGTTGAGTTAAGGAAAAGTACAAGCACACGACCCAATTGGCTGGAATGATGAAGACAAAATAAAAAACAGTAGGCTTGGGTAAAGTTAAACCATAAAACAAATGCGGCAATGACGAATAATGCTAATATTGAGGAATGCGCATGATCAATTAAAAGAGCGCAGAGAAAAATATGGCAGGCAAGAATGAGAAGTGATGATATCGATAACAGCAATAGCCAGCAATATTTAAATTTGGCGCTTTTGATATAAAACTCAATAGATGCCCCACGTAAAATCAACAACAGCAACAGAATGAAGAAGAATGAGTAATGTTGACTCATGAATTGACCAAAAAAAATAGGAAAACCGCCATATAGCCCGGCAATCGTAAAAACAAGCCATGTTTGATTTGCATCCCAGCTAGGCAGAACATCGTTAAATATCTTGATGCGGTTTTTTTTTGTATTAAATGCCGCAAATACACATAACATTAAAGCTCGGCCATCTTGAATCAAATAAATGATCAATGTAAAAACGAGCATGTATGCGGTAAGTGTTGGGCTAGTCATCATGTGCCTCTAGTTGTGCCAAGATTTTAGCTAATTTTCTTGATTTGATAACAGGCCCTTTCTTTATCATCTTAACGAAGAAGCTCAGATAACCAATACCAAAAATCAGGCCATATGTCATAATAATAACGATAAATCCATTTAGAACTTGTGTCGGAGAGACCTGTGAGACAACATCATGCGTTTTCACTAATCCGTAGACCACCCAAGGCTGTCTACCTACTTCAGATGTAAACCAACCAGTCAATAAAGCGATGAATCCTGATGGAGCGCAAATAATAAGCAAACGATGATACCAATATGAGCTCGTTAAAGCGTTCTTTCGCCAATAATATAAGCCAAGAAAGCTAAGCATAAGCATTAAAAAACCTAAACCAACCATAACCCTGAAGCTATAAAAAACAACGGCAACTCGAGGTAGCTCATGACGCACGACAGTGTTTAGTCCTATTAACCGTCCATTTAGGTGGTGCGTATTAATGAGAGACGCTAATTTGGGTATTTCAACAGAGTACGTATTTTTTCGCTCTTGTTGAGAAATATTGGCAAATAAAACCAATGGTGCGCCATTTTTTGTTTCCCATAATCCCTCTATTGCAGCAGTTTTGATGGGTTGATAATGGTGGATTTTAAGTCCAACAACATCGCCTACAATGATTTGTAATGGGGTAAATATGGCAAGAAAAAATAAGGCAAGTTTTAAATTTTTTAATGCAAAATATTGAAATCTATTTCTCAATAGATTAAAAGCGGCAATCATGGCAATAACCATCAATGTAGCGATGTATGAAGCGATGATCATATGCGTGAAGCGAGGCAGGGCGCTGGGGTTAAAAACAACAAGCAACCAATTGTTAACAATAAAATGACCGTTTTCGAAAACCACGCCTGATGGGGTATGCATCCAGGAGTTCGCTGCCATTATCCAAAATGCAGATAAGTTAACCCCAAAACAGACCATAATAGTGGAAAAATAATGGAGCCGTTTGCTAACCAAATGCCAGCCAAATAACATCAAACCTAAAAATGTTGCTTCCACAAAAAAGGCAGTTAATGATTCTAGGGTAAATAATACACCAAGAACCGGGCCAACTGTTTTAGAAAATCCCGCCCAATTAGTGCCCATTTGAAATGCCATGGCAAGGCCAGATATGATGCCCATGCCAAATGTAAGGGCTAATATTTTTGAAAAATATCGCGCAGTTCGATAATAAATTTTCTGGCGTGTCTTCAACCATAGACCTTCAATTAAGACAAGGTAGCTTGCAAGACCAATACTAAACGCTGGAAAAATAATATGAAAACTGATTGTTAAGGCAAACTGCAGTCGAGAAAGAAGCAATGCTGACATTGATGTTCCCGCGTGTTTTTATAATAACGATACTGTACTTCTTTAAGACAATAGATTAAAATTATATTAATTTATTAAAGCTATAATATTTTGTTATAGAATGAGTGATGTATCATTTTTTTATTCATCTCACGGAGTTTATATTGATAGCACATAACAGTTTAGTAAACCCCAAGAAAATACATATTTTTAGTGTTGTTGCTGAACTTCGCAATATTACACATGCGGCACATCAATTACATTTGTCTCAACCCGCGCTATCTAACAGTCTCACATCCCTTGAACAATTTTTTGAAGCTAAGCTATATGAGATCACCGGCCGAACAGTAACGATTACTGAGGCAGGAAAAAGGCTATTAACCCACTGGTCTAATATTGAGTCCTGTTATCAAAAAATGAATGATGAGTTAGGCGCTATCAAGCATGGTGATCAAGGTGATGTTTCAATAACAATGGTTTCTACCGCAAAATATTTTACCCCAGCCTTAATCAAAGAATTTTCAAGCAAATTTCCTAAAGTTAACTTTAATTGTCAAATTGTTGATAGAAAACAAATTATAGAAAATGTGCTGCAGCATCATTATGCTATCGGGGTGTTGACCGAGCCCCCCTTCCATCATGCACTTAATGCCATAAAACTTGGTAATAATCCTTTGGTTTTTATTTGTCACCCAAAACATCAGCTTGCTAATCAATCAAAGGTTTCTTTTGATGTCTTGTCGCAACAACATTTCATCACCAGAGAACATTCAGCCCAAATAACGCAAAATCTTTATCGCTTATTTGAGCAACACAAATCTACCCCAAATATTTCGTTTACAATTAATAGCACAGAAGCAATTAAAGAAGCAGTTATCGAGAATCTGGGTATTGCTTTGATGCCTTATCTTGCGGTTCATCGTGAGATCGCATCCAAAAAAATAGACAGAATTAATTTTGAAACGGATTCACTGACTAATAATTGGTACATTGTTACGGCCAACAATAAAACGCTCGACGCTGCTTCTCAATCTTTTATAAAAATGACCAAAATGTATTTTGAAAAAAATCTTAATATGCCGCGCCTACAAGATTAACGCGGTTTGTTGTAAGATACCTCTATTCAGCTATTCTTTGTTATCACAATATGGGGTTAATGAATTGTCAATACTTAGGCTTATTTTTGCTGACCAGCTTAGTGAATCGCTCGCAAGTTTAAAGGGAACAGATAAACAACATGATGTTGTTTTTTTATGTGAGGTGATGACAGAAGCCACTTATGTCCCACATCACCCAAAGAAAATTGCTTTTTTATTTACGGCGATGCGCCACTTTGCCAACACGCTTCAAGAGCAAGGTTTTAAAGTGCGCTATATTAGATTAGATGATCCAGCCAATACCGGCAGTTTTAATGGTGAAATTGCTCGGGCAGCCAAGGAGCTCAAACCACAAAAAATCATACTCACCGAGCCAGGCGAGTGGAGAGTACGTGAGATGATGAATCAATGGCAGGGGTTGCTTGGTATTCCTGTTGAAATATTAGAAGACGATCGCTTTTTATGTAGCCACACAGCATTTAGTCTATGGATGGCGGATAAAAAGCAGTTACGTATGGAGTTTTTCTACCGTGAGATGCGCAAAAAATATCGTATATTGATCGATCCAGATGGCAAACCAGTTGGTGGTGCGTGGAATTATGACAAAGAAAACCGTAAGCCACCGAAGTCTGGTATGACAATTCCAAAACGTTTAACCCATAAAAAATCAGAGATTTCTGAAGAAGTTCTAAAACTGGTTGGCAAGCGATTTGCACATCATTTTGGTAGGCTTACGCCTTTCAATTATGCCGTTACTCGTGCGCAAGCACTGATGGAACTGGAGCATTTTATTGACAAATTACTGCCTTATTTTGGCGATTATCAAGATGCAATGCTGTTGGGAGAGCCTTATCTTTACCATTCGTTGATTTCATCCTATTTGAACGCTGGCTTATTATTGCCATTGGAAATATGCCAGCAAGCAGAAAAGGCATATTATGCCAACAAGGCACCGCTTAATGCAGTGGAAGGATTTATACGACAAATCCTTGGCTGGAGAGAATATGTCCGCGGTATTTATTGGCAGCATATGCCCGCTTATGCCGATCTTAATTATTTGAATGCAACATTATCGCTACCTGATTTTTATTGGGGTGCAGAAACAAATATGGTATGTATCAGCGAAGCAGTTCGCCATACAAGAGACCATGCATACTCACATCATATTCAGCGCCTTATGATCACTGGTAACTTTGCATTGCTTGCTGGACTTGATGTTCATCAAGTCCAGCAATGGTATCTTGCCGTTTACTCGGACGCATATGAATGGGTCGAAATGCCAAATACGCTTGGCATGGCATTATTTGGTGATGGGGGTATCATGGCAAGCAAACCCTATGCCGCTAGTGGCAAATACATACAACGCATGAGTAATTATTGTGATACATGTAGATACAACCCCAATGAAATGACAGGGGAAACTGCTTGTCCATTTAATGCACTTTATTGGGATTTTCTAGCGCGCAATGAAAGCAAACTTCGTGGCAATCAGCGCATGCCTTATGTGTTTGCAACCTGGGATAAGTTTGATCCTGAAAAACAAAAAAGCATCAGAGATCAAGCAAAGACTGTTTTGCAGCGCATGCAAGACCAGCAATTATGATAGCTTGCTTTATTGATTATTTCATTTTAGTTTAAGTAAATGTTTAAACACTTTGGAACTGAGATGATTCATACGTTACTTATCTTTTTGGGCGCAGGGGTGGGGGGGGTATGCCGCTACTGGATAGCCAATGGCGTTTATTTGTTGTTAAGTCGTCAATTCCCTTATGGAACATTGTTTGTTAATGCAACGGGTGCTTTTTTAATGGGCTTACTGTATGTACTTATTTTAGAACGATTTAATGGAATAGGCCCTCAATTGCGCGCATTGTTATTAATTGGGTTCTTAGGTGGATATACAACTTTTTCCTCATTTTCGATAGAAACGCTTCATCTTTTTGAAAGGGGCGAATGGATGAGTGCGACTTTAAATATCGTTGTCAGTGTCAGCTTATGTCTGACACTGACGTGCTTAGGTATGCTAGGAGCAAGGCACTTATGAAATTGGTGGTGTGAGTGCTTTTCGTGCCATGTTTTGTTTTAAAGACAATGTTGGCAATTATTGTTTGCGATTAATTCATTCAAATTGGCGAAAGTGGTTTTGGCAATGGTTTGCAGAGCCTCTCTCGTTAAAAATCCTTGATGACTGGTGATGAGGACATTAGGAAAGGTCATTAAACGCATTAAGACATCATCTTGGATAATATCTAAAGAGTGATCTTCAAAAAAGACCGCATTTTCTTGTTCATAAACATCTAAACCCACAGCCCCGATATGTTGACTTTTTAAGCCCTTTACCAGTGCTTTACTATCAATCAGTCCACCTCTGCTTGTGTTGATCAAGAAAACACCTGGTTTCATTAGTGAAATAGCATGGGCATTGATGATATGTTTGCTCTTAGGCGTCAATGGGCAATGTAAACTGATAATATCAGATGAATGAAAGACTTGAGCTAAGGTTGTCATCTTCACAACAGGGCTTGTTTGAGGAATAGGATCATAGGCAATAACCTGCATTCCTAAACCATGACAAATTTCAGCAAATACTTTACCAATGGCGCCTAAACCTATAATGCCAACTGTTTTTTGGTAGAGATCAACACCTAATAAGCCTTTGAGTTCAAAGTTATTTTCACGAGTGCGTAAATAGCTCTTATGATACTTACGATTTAAGCATAAAAGCAGTCCTAAAGCATGTTCAGCAACGGCGTGTGGTGAATAGTTGGGAACATTGGCAATGGGGATATTCGCTTGATGGCAAGCCGCTAAGTTTACTTGGTTGGCTCCCGTGCAACGCAGTAAAATAAAACGAAGGTTTTTTTGTTTGAGTATTTCGATATTATGCGCATCGAGCATATCATTGACAAAGATACAAATCGCTTCATGATCTTGAATTAAAGCAATGCTTTCGCTATTTAAGTGTTCTTTAAAATAGCTTATCTGGTGTGTGCCTTTTTCAGCTTCATAAAAAGGAATTTCAAGATCTTGGGTTGAAAAAAAAGCAATTTTCATCATGATAATCGATTGGTCGCTTCCCTTTAAGCATGGGCGCTAATGACACAAATTGCAAGTTGCATGATATAATGCCTAGATGAACAATACACTGAATCAGCCATTTCATATTGGAAATTTGCAGCTTAGCCATCGTCTAATTCAGGGGCCTTTGGCCGGTTATAGTTGTGCGCCGATGCGAGAGATGTTTAGTCATTTCAAAAATCCGGCTTATGCAGTCTCGGAAATGTTATCGGCAATCGATGTCTTAAATAAGCATGAATTACACTCACGTTATCTTTATCGGAGTCCCTTTGAAGGTAAGCTTTGTTATCAATTATCTGGTAATGATCCGATAGTGATGTCAGAAGCGGCATCTCGATTGCAAGCAATAGGTGCAGACTTAATCGATATCAACTGTGGCTGTCCGATGCCTAAAATTCGCAAAAAAGGTGCAGGAAGTGCTTTATTGGAGACCCCTAAGCAACTGTTTCAGTTAGTAGAAAAGATGAAGGGCGCGATACAAATTCCCTTGACTGTTAAAATACGAATTCAAGATCTTGCAAAAGATATTTACTTGGCACAAGGCATTGCAGCAAGTGGTGCAGATGCTTTAATTGTGCATGGGCGCCGGCATCTAGATGATTATGAGGTGCCGTGTCAGTATCAAGCCATTCGGCAGATAAAATCGAGTATTGCTATTCCTGTGATTGCGAATGGTGACATGGCATGTGTTGAAAGTCTTGCGCGTGCATCTTCTGTTACTGAGGCAGACGCCTTTATGATTGCTCGAGCAGGCTGTGGCAAGCCTTGGATTTTTGAGGATTTGCTTGCGGGTCAAATGCGGCCGCAATCTTATTTCATGCAAGTCGATTTATTCAAACAACATGTATTGGCTTTAGCGGATTTGGAGGGGGAGTATCGGGCTTGTTTGCAAGGGCGATCATTAATTCGCTATTATCTGAAGCCTTTTTTGCACACATTAAATCTAGATAGCATCTTTAATGCAGTGAATTTAGACATGTTTTTTGCTTGTCTTTAGGCGAAAAAAAAGCACAAACTAAGTTGTGCTTTTTTTTCTAGTAAAGTAATTAACCAACTACTTCAACTTCTTCAGCTTGTGGGCCTTTTTTACCCATGCTTGCTTTGAAGGTCACATTAGCGCCTTCAGCTAAGGTTTTGAAACCTGCGCCTTGGATTGCACTAAAATGAACAAAGTAGTCTTTGCCATTGCTTTCGATAAAACCAAAGCCTTTGCTTTCGTTAAACCATTTAACTTTACCGTTAACTTTATCAGACATGAAGAATATTCCCCGTGGTTGAGCATTATTTTCTAACAGATGTAAAAGATGTTGATGATTCAGTGGACCTTTTTGATTGTTACTAAGTTAATGCAGATTGTTATAAAGTCATATCATAACACTGTCTAGAAGTCTTGACAATCTCTCTATACATTTTATTGGGTTAAAAAACGTATTTTTGTTCATTAATTGCTGTTGATGCTTTCTATAAACGGCTTTGCGCGGGCCAACACCAGTTCAAGACTCGGCCATTCATCTGTATTTCCTAAAATAATAGCTGTTTTAGGGCCAGTACGATTGGGATCAGTGACCCCAAAAATGCCAATCGTGGGTATGTTGAGTGCTGCAGCCATATGCATAGGGCCACTATCATTAGCTATCACAAGTCTGGCTTTCGATAGCACCTGAGCATATTCATAGAGGCTTAAACTATCGAGCATATGGGCATGAGGGAAATGCAATTTTGCTTCTATAAGTTCATTGGGGCCAGGGCAAATAATAGGATTTAAATGCGCCATTTCCTTTGCTAAAGCTTGCCAATGTGGCCATTTCTTGATTTTATTGTCTCGAGTACGGCCATGAGCAAAAGGGCATAAGACCACATAAGGTGGTTTTGGGTAAACTTTATTTGAGAATGATGTGATTGCCAGCTTGGGAGGGGCATCATCAGTTAAGGTTTGTGTGCTTAAGCCAAAGTAATAGGTCAGTGCCTCTTGGGCGAGCATTAGGAACACCCTTGTTTCATGCACTTTTTTTGGTTTTTGGATAGACTTATGAAGCAATAAGCGGCGTGCATCAGTGGCATATCCCAGACATTTTTTTTTGGCAAGGCGCGCTTTGAGTGCGCTTGAAAAACTGTTGGTGAATAATAAGACCCGTTGACAGGGGATGCTTTTTAAGCTGTGGTGATCATGAAAGGTATGCAATTCATAAGGCATATCTTTCAGTAAATCATGAATCCATGGTTTGCCCACAACAATCAGCTTGATACCTTGTTGGTGAAGATGGTCTAGTGCAGGTAAGCACATGATGACATCGCCGACCCAATTGGGTAGGCGTATAATTAATTCTCGCATATTCTTTATTTCAACTATACCGTTACTATCAACGTCTAAGTGTATATCAAAAAAAAATAATTTATAGCAGATGTTGTTTGATGACAAGCTTTAAGTGTTGAGAGGGAGGCAAAATTTTTTGATGCGATCTTGTAAAGACGCATTTTGTTTTGAACTACATTCCACAAGCATCATACGTTGAGGATCTCTTTTGCTCAGTTCTAACAGTGCATACAAATCTTTTGTTGATAAGAGGTGGGTTTCAAGTATTGGGAACAATTCAATGGTTTCTTTTGAAGCAATCAGTAAAGGTTGATATTGGATGAGCGGCTTGATGTCATCAATGTTGCTGAAATAAAAGCGCTTTGTACTTTTTTCTGGGGCATCACTTTGTTTGACTTTTGTGGCTTTAAAGCCGATACATTGGGTAATTTCGGCAAGTGAAATAGCGCCTTGTCGTAAAATTTCATAATGCTTGTCATCTATTGCCCTTAAAATAGTGGATTCCAGGCCATGCTCGCTACTTTGGCCATCTAGGATATAGAGATCAGTGTCAGCAAAAAATGAATAGACTGCTTGGGCAGAACAGGGACTTAAATCATCAGAAGGATTTGCTGATGGGGCTACTAGTGGTTTTCCATAGTGTTGCAGTAACGTCAAGGTGATGGGGTGATTGGGACAGCGTAAAGCAACACTGTGATGAGGACCAATTAGCTCAGGTAATAAACAGTTTTTTCTAGCACCGAGAACAAGTGTCAATGGTCCTGGCCAAAAGCGTTTAATCAACTCGTTGACATAAATGGGAGGGACTTCAACCCATTGTAAAATATCCCAGTTTGGATGAATGTTGAGTGCTAACGTTCGGTTTTTAGGGCGTTTCTTAAGGGTAAAAACAGTTTCAATTGCATTCGTACAAAAGGCGTCAGCAGCCAAGCCATAGACGGTTTCAGTTGGGATGGCGACCGGTTTATGATGAGTTAACAGAAAGATGGCGTGAGTGATATCAATCCCAATGACTGCCATATTGTATCCCAAATGATGTACTAAGAATCGTATACTAGAACATTATAGACCTTTAATTAAAAAGAGAAAGACCTTGCTTGCGCATTTATCAATCTTGATTGATTTTCGTTAGTCAATTCTGTATAATAATTGACTTCTTTTAGTTGGGTGAGATGTCGCATGGGTAAAATTTTCTATTGGCAACAGGCCTTAATATCGAAGAAGCTAGATGCCTTTCAAGCAGTAATCAAAGGAGTCATTGACCAATTAATGCAAGGCAACTATGCATCGGCAAGTCTTGAAAAGCTAAAAGCTGGAGATAAAAAGCTATATAGTGCCAGAATTAATGGAAAGGCCAGAGTGATTTTCTCCAGTATAACACATGAAGGACAATCTGCTCTTCTCGTTTTGGATGTCTTGGAAAACCATGAATACAACGATTGTCGTTTTTTAGAAAATCAATATTTAAAACGATTTCTAGGTGACTTGTCATCAGAAGATGTTGAAGAAATCGCAGTAGAACATCTTGATTTTGCCGGCACTGCTGTTGCTGAGAGTGATTTTGCACCTGTTCACTTTTTTCAAGGTGAAATGATTAGTCTTACCCTTGAGCAAGAACGAAGTTTGAGTATTTCTTTGCCTGCCCTTATCGAAGGTGAGGCTGGCTCGGGTAAAACCTGTGTCGGTCTTTGCGCTTTAAGTGAAAAAATAAACGCGGATTCAGATGCTAGAGTGCTCTATTTGGCGCCTTCAACAGCGCTAGTTTCGCAAATGCAAGACAATTGGCAATCACTAAATGGCAGCTCTCGTGCTGAATTTAAAAGCTATGATCAACTGTTCGCAGTTGAGCGGATTGCTGATGAAGTCCTTGCAAAGTGGATAGCTGTTGAAATGAAGCTTAAACCGCTTGAGGCAGATAACATATTAAAAGAATTTTCGATGTTGATGACGGTGGATACACTTGAAACTTATAGCGCATTAGGCGTTCGTCAATCAATGTTTCCTGATAGCAAGCAAAGAGAAAAAATTTGGGTGTTATTAGAGCGGTTCAAAAGACAATTTAATTTCAATCATCACTATCATCCGTGGTTTAGTCGCTTGGCTGAAAGCAATATTTACGATTTGATTTATGTTGATGAAAGTCAGTCTCTCACAGCTTATCAGCTGTGCCAAATGATGTCTTATGCCAAAGAAAGAGCTATGCTGGCGGGCTTTGATAGGCATCAACGCTTGATGGGTGATAGATATGGGATAACACGCTTTTCAGCGTTATGTCATCAGCAAGGTATTCAGCTTAGTGAACAACAATTAATAGGTAGTTTTCGTTGTCCTTCCAAAGTTATCCAAGTGGTTAACAATATTTTGAATATGAAATATGCGCTTGCACGCGGACTACCTGAAAAAGGTGCTATTTATCAATACGAATCTAAACAAACCGAGGCAGGGCAAGTGTTATATTGTTTGGAGTCGAGAGATGGCAAAATATACCAAAGCTTATTAACGCCTGACCACAGGAATTGGGCGATTGTGACTTCAGCAGATAAAAAACAAGAAGCGCGTGATAAATTCAATCACCCTTTGATATTTACCCCAGAAGAGATACTTGGCTTAGGTTATCCCATAATTGTGTGTTATCACCTGACTCAACAAGCGACGGTGTCTCAAATTAGCCAAGATTTATTGAAAAATCAGTCTGATCGAAAATATACGCATGGTGCAAGTCTGGAGCTTAAGGAGGAAATCCTAACGTGCTTTAATCAATGGGTAATTGCAGCATCAAGAAGCAGCAATACCCTGATAATACTTGAGAGAGATAAGCAAACTGAGCACAAGGCGTGCGCTTTTATTAATAGGTTGTTTGAAGACGTAAGCACAGCTCATGCTGCTGAACCACTGGCACCTCTTGAGTCTGATAAGAATTGGGAGCAAGAGATTACGCTTTTAATGGCACAGGGGTTAACAGAACAAGCTGTATTTGCTTATGAGAAGTATATGCAAGTTAAAACCAAACTTACTTGGCAGGATTGGTCAGCACAATTGACGCTTGGCCTTACTCCAGTCTTGTCAATTGCCGCTGAATCTTTCCCGGAAAAAACAAGTGCAGAAGATGGGCTGAGTATTGCAAAGCCTGCGGAGGGCGCTGCCGCTGAGGTATCAACTCAGTCGCGGCAACATCAGAAACCCTCAAAAAAACAGCATCAAAAAACAACTATTGCAAGTTTACCAATGTTTAAGCACAAATATGAGGGCTGCCTTTATCATTTAGAACGTTTTATGAAAATGACTACGGCTCAAGAAGACTATTATCTTGAATATATCAATGAATATTTTAAGATGCCCTGGGGGGCCTGGAATGCATGGATACGTGAGCAAGGTGGTTTGACGATAATAAAAAATATGCTTAAAAAATATCTTCAAATCACTAAAGATATTGACAGGGGCTCATCTGCTAGATTATTTCAGCCATCAGAAAATTTGGGACATTTTTTTCAATTCCGACTAGGTCCTGACGCACCAGTTTTTTTTGAAGATTTTTTTAATCAAAAATCAATAGCCCACTTAATTAGCGACTTACGTTCAAAAGCGGCTATTATTGATTGTGGATACTTAGAATTTTTAATCGCTTTTGTTGCTGATAAGCCAATAAATGCTTATGAATTTAATACGTATTTCGGACTTTTAATTATAAAGCTTTTAGAAAAAAAATATCAAAAAAAGCCTATATATGAGGATATAGAGCGACTTCAAGTATGTCTAAAAACTTTTTTTAGGCGAAGTGTGGAGATTACATCTGAACGTGCAATGATTTTGTATGCATCCACTGTGTACGATTATCCTGATTTGATTTCTGCTGAATATTTGTTAACAGATATTTCGCCAACGATGTTTTTATCAAGCAGCGCAGGCATGTGCTTTATAGATGCCTTGATTGATAAAAAAGCGATCAGCTTAAATTTTTTGAGCAAATGGCTATTAACCTCAACACAACGGCCATCTATATTGCAGTGTTACTTCGCTGTTAATGAACCATTAACAGCAAATTGGCAACAGCCATCTTTTCCAATTGAAAAGATGTTGGCATTTAAGCAAACTATCATTCAGCACGCTATTATTCGTCAATTAATTATTAATGATACGGCTTGTTTTTTTATGGCCATGCTTGCTGATCATGAACAAGATTTATGGTCAGGATTGGGGACTCAAGAAAATTTGACGTTATTTGTTGACACTAGTGGTAATAAACATTGTTCTTTTTTATTGAAATTATTGTTGGACATGCAGAAAGCTAAAAGTCACAAAGACATCGGCGTATTTAGAATGATGAAGTCTGGAAAACCCGCGCTTTATGAGCAATTTAGTGATTTAGAATGGTATTTGCCTTTAATGATAAAGAAAGAGCCCGCCTGGATGTTGTCACCACTTTTTTTGATGATGCAAAATTTACATTGTCACGAGTTCTTACTCGAATTGTTAACTGCCAGATCTAAGCTTGCCAGTACGTTGAAATGGATATTTCAACAAACTTTAGCTGCAGATTTAGCCCGGCTAAAATTGTCCTCTAGTGACTTATCTGCTGCTCCCCTTGGTCAGCGGATTCTTAAATGTTTGCGCGCCGCCCCAATGCTAACACCAGAGTTAGATATTGATGAGATCCAAGCACGCGCGCTAAAGAGTCCCGCTGGTTCTTCCTTTTTTAGTTAATACATTTTTTTTCTCGATGAATTTGGGCTAGAATGAAATTACAAAGACTTACAGGAGTTGGTCATGCTAGCCAAAACCCTACTGGTAATAGCTGTATTTTCCAGTTCGTTTTTATTATTTCGTTTTGTTTTTTTTAGTTTTAAAAGCTATGAAGAGCCGTCCTATCAGGTGCTTAAGGAATTTAGGCACATTCAAATTCGCCAATATCAAGATTATAATCGGGCCTATACAGAAGTATCAGGAGATAAGGAATATGCATTAAGACATGGTTTTAGGCGTTTGGCGGCATATATTTTTGGTAAAAATGGTAAACGTCAATACATGGATATGACTGTTCCGGTAATGCTTGAAAGCAGTGCTTCTAATTGGCGAGTTAGTTTCATGCTGCCCCGAGCTTTTGCATTGGATTCATTACCACAGCCTGATAATACAGCAGTATTAATAGCGGCCCAAGATCCTGGTAACTATGCAGTGATCAGTTTTTCAGGACGGGCCAAACTAAAACATTTTATTGAAAAACGTCGATTATTAGAGCAGTTTTTGACAAAAAATCATTGTCTTGATCAAGGACGAGTGGTTTATGCCTTCTACAATCCCCCGTGGACGCTCCCATTTTTAAGACGAAATGAAGTATGGATTGAGCTTATTCAGGAATGTCAGTTTGAGTCATCAAAAGATGAAAAGTAGGCATTTAAGCGATATGTCATTGAGTCAGGATTTTCAGCATCAAGCACTCTATTTTAATAGTAATTCCTTGGGGCTGATGCCACAGAAACTAAGTCACTATTTAGAAGAGGCTAGATTATCGTGGCAAAATTATAATGTTCAAGGTTATTTTAAGGGTGATAAGCCTTGGGGGCATCATTTTAGCAGTTTACTTGAGCCTATGGCAAAAATCTTAGGGGCAAAAAAAGAAGAAATTTGTTTAATGAATAGTTTAAGCAGCAATTTACACGCATTATTATTTAGTTTGTATCGTCCAAATAAACAGCGTTACAAAGTAATAATGTTAAAGGGATTTTCATCGGATGCACATGTAATGAAGAGCCATATTAAGCAACGCTTAAATAATTTAAACGCATTTAACTCACTTATTGATCTGAGTTTAGATGAGGTATTGATTGAGATTCCTCTAAATTCAAAGATGGGTATAGATTGGGATGCATTAATAGAAAACATCAATATTCACGGTGATAAAACGGCAATCATATGGTTAGAAGGGGTCCATTTTTTAAGTGGAGAAGTCTTAGATATTGAGTTTTACACAAAGCTTGCACATGATGAAGGCTGTTTGATTGGTGTTGATTTGGCGCATGCCGTCGCAAACATTCCGCTTGAATTAAATGCATGGGGTGTAGATTTTGCGGTTTGGTGTGGTTACAAATATTTGTGTGGTGGTCCAGGCGCTCTTGCAGGTATCTATCTCCACGAGACCTATGCCAAAAATCAAGATTTAGATCGTATGGGTGGTTGGTGGGGGCAAGAAAAAGGGTTAGATTTTTGGGATAGTAATTTTTTGCCAGGTAAGGATGCCTTGGGTTGGCAGTTAAGTTGCCCAAATATTTTTGCTTTAGCAGCTACGGAGGCAAGCTTGAGCATTTTTAAACAATTGGATTTAAGCATGCTGTATGAGAAAAACATCTACCTGGCAAATTATTTTTGCGATGCTTTAACTTATTATTTTAAGAACAAGATTGAGATTTTAAATCCAAATAACCATGCCTCACAAATTAGCATTAAATTTCCACTGACAGATATGAGTAGTCGGTTTTTAGACAAGGGAGTGGCTTGTGATGAACGATTAGGCCTAAC
>RGPR01000250.1 GCA_010030245.1 Gammaproteobacteria bacterium | reverse complement strand
AGAAGTGCCTGTCATGGGAAATAATAATCATGGTGGAGTTACGATTATTTAAAGTATCTTCTAGCCATTGAATGGTATGAATATCTAAGTTATTGGTAGGTTCATCGAGCAATAAAATATCTGGATTAGAAAAAATCGCCTGTGCTAATAACACACGCAATTTAAAACCGGGCGCAATTTGACTCATAGGACCTTGGTGTTGTTCAATGGGAATACCGACACCAATCAATAATTCTCCAGCACGGGCTTCCGCGGTGTAGCCATCAAATTCTGCATAGACACCTTCGAGCTCTGCCGCCTTCATGTAATCCTCTTCAGTTGCATCTGGATTCATGTAGATCGCATTTTTTTCCTCATTGGCTTTCCACATTTCTTCGTGACCCATCATGACCACATCGAGTACGCGTTGATCTTCATAAGCAAACTGATCTTGTTTCAACCAAGACATACGTTCATTTTTGTCGAGAGAGACGTTGCCTGAGGTCGGCTCTAGTACACCTGCGAGAATTTTCATGAAGGTGGATTTACCACAGCCATTGGCACCAATCAGTCCATAGCGATTGCCATCACCAAATTTCACTGAGACATTTTCGAATAGAGGTTTTGCACCAAACTGTATGGTGATGTTATTACTAATGAGCACGCTTATATTTCCTTAAATTTTTTTATTTAAATTGGTTTTCGATGATCACTTCGTTTAAAGGGAGTTGACCGCCTCGAGGCCATGCTTCTTTGATGCCTTTACCGATACATACAAACATGGCTGGAGTATGGTCTTTGGGTAAATTTAAAAGCTCAGCCACTTTATCAAAGTCGAATCCATCCATAGGGCAGCTGTCATAACCCATAGATTTAGCATGAAGCATAAGATTCATAGCAGCCATACCGCATGAACGCATCACTTCATCACGTTGCACTTGAGGTTTGCCATCATAATAGGGATGAATTGCTGGCACCAAATAATCTTGAACAGGTTGAGGTGCATTTTTCCAATAGCGAGCAGGATCCTTATTCCAGGCCATAAGATCACCCACTAGGACAATAAAAAGTGACGCTTCTTCGACCTGTGCCTGACCCCAGCTGACTTCACGAATTTTTTGACGTAAGGCTTTATCCGTGACCACTACAAATCGCCAGTTTTGAATATTGAAAGCAGTCGGAGATAAAATGGCGTGAGAAAGAAGGGTGTCAATCTCGTTTTTTGTCATCACATGACTAGGATCGAAATGTTTGATTGATCTTCTTTGCTGTATCGCGTCTTTGACTTGCATAAAGTTTCCTTAAAAAATTTAATAAGTTATTTTTTGAATGGTGAGATAGGTGTCGCCCATAGGCTTTTCCCAAGTGACTTCATCACCGACTTTAGAGCCAATTAAAGCTTCAGCTAAAGGAGATAAGTAACTCACTTTATTTTGATGAATATCAGCCTCATCTTCACCGACAATTTCAAATGTCGATACTTTGCCGTCATCATCTTCAACCGTCACTTTAGCACCAAAT
>RGPR01000249.1 GCA_010030245.1 Gammaproteobacteria bacterium | reverse complement strand
AATGTAAAAGTCTAAATTTAGATGCAACGAGTTTTCATCTTGATGGAGAGTACCATCAGGATTTTGATGCAAAAACGATTCATATTACACAAGGCTATAGTCGTGACCATAGACCCGATTTAAATCAAGTCGTCCTTAATTTAATTACCGAAAATCGTGCAGGCATTCCTCTTTACATGAAAGCATGCAGTGGCAATACGCAAGATAGCAAAAGTTTTAAAGAGATTATTACCCAACATATTAAAAGCCTGAAATCGGCTTATAAAAATACTTACCTTATCGGTGATGCCGCACTTTATACAGAAGCAACCATCCAGGCATTATCTTCAGCCAATCAATTATTTATTACTCGAGTGCCACAAAAAATTAAAGAAGCCAAACAGCTCATATCCAAAGCCAAACAAGTTGATTGGGTATCATTGAATGACGGATACAGTGGCTATTGGATTGACTCAGAATATGGCAATGTAACACAGCGGTGGCTTTTGGTAAAAAGCAGTATGGCGAAAGCAAGAGAAGCGCATATTTTAAATAAAAAAATTCTCAATAGCACCAAAGAGTCCTTAAAAAGTTTTAATCGTTTGTGTCGTCAAGAATTTTCTTGTCAAGCTGATGCACAAAAAGCATTTGATACATGGCAAAAAGAGCAAGAATTTAGTCAAGTTTTAGATATGAAAATCGAAGAAAAAAAGCAACGACAAAAACGAGGACGTCCTGCCATCGATGCAGAGTATCAAGCGCATTTTTGTATTACAGGTGCTTTATCGACTTCTTTACGTTTAAGAGAAGAGGCCCAAGATACAAAAGGTTTATTCATTATCGCCACCAATGATTGTAGCAAAAACTTATCCATGCAATTTATTTTGGATGAATATAAATCGCAACAAGCTGTTGAACGTGGATTTCGATTTCTAAAAAGTCCTGATTTTTTAACCTCATCATTTTTCTTGAAAAAACCTGAAAGAATAGAAGCATTACTGATGGTGATGACGACTTGTCTGATGATTTATGCAAGCATCGAATACCAAATTCGAAAGTCATTACTCGATAAAGATAAGTTTTTTCCAGATATGAAGAAAAAACCTACTCAGAAACCAACAGCTAAATGGGTGTTTTTTTGCTTTCAGGGGATATCAGTATTAACAATAGATGGGACTCATCAGGTGGTTACAAATATGATGGATAGGCAAAGGACAATATTAGATGCGTTGGGTCATTCATACTGGCAATTTTATTCATGATTTTGCTGCGGGATGTGAGTTCTAGTTTAATGATAAATGTGTAGTTGCCGGATTCGAAAATTGTATCTAATTTCATAATTTCTTGCTGCTTTATAACTTAAAAAATGTTGGGCATTCTTACATATGCATAAAAAAAATCAATTCGGTTGTATAGGTTCAGAGTGCTTGAATGAGGATTAAGATGTTTTTAATTTCCAGCGCTTGTGGAGCCACCACCATTGTTCTGGATGTTGTAAGATGATAGTTTCCAAGACTTGATTGTATTGCCGGGTATTAATTTCTATGACA
>RGPR01000248.1 GCA_010030245.1 Gammaproteobacteria bacterium | reverse complement strand
AGAAGTGGCTAAATTATTAAATTTTAAACTTTTAAATGCTTCTGATACGTCTTTAATGGATTGCATGTGAATGTCCTTTGCTGGTTAAAGGGGTATAACAATCAAGACTATTGTTTTTAGTTTCTTGCTTTGATTTTTTCTTTTTCATCATAAAAGCCTCCAGATACTCTCTGAGAAATGTCACAGTTAGGCTTGTGCGTTGGCAGAGCTTAAAAACAATATCTTTATCGATAGGGTCACAAAATGATTGCAATACTTTCAGTGCTCCCCTTAGTTGGTCTTTATAAATATGAGGCGATGTGCTTTTCAAGAGATGGCACAATAAGCGTCCTGAAGTCTCATCAAGAGCTTCAATTATTTTGGCTTCCAACTCCTCTGTTAATTCGTTTAAATCACGATAATGGGCTTTATTTTTGATAATTTGACCCTTTTGCTTGGAAAGCGTGTGTCTGGCAATCTCTTGTTGACCAGTGGGTTCAAAAATAATCAATACACCCTCTGCTTCTTTCACATAAAGATTTGTTTGTTGATACGCCATGGGTACAGAATACTTATTACCACTCCAGCTCAACAGGCCAGTTTTATCTACTTTTCTTGTGATATGCTGGGAATAATCATAGGTATAATTTGAAAGCTTGTATGGTTTTAAATACGCTTTTTCCAGACTATCAAAAAGGACTTGAGGCATTTGCTTGGTGGTACCATGTAATCGAAGATTAGCTATCGTATCCAACCATTCCAAGGTATAGCGTTGTAATTCACCCCAGTTTGCAAATTCCTCACCGTAAAAACCATTGTTTTCAACATACTTTACACCAGCCTCAACTTTACCTTTACTTTCTGGATCGTATCCCTCACAAGCTCTAATATTAAAGCCCGCATAGGTTGCAAATCGAGCAAATTCATTATTTAAAACAAGTTCTCTATACTCTTCTTTAATCACCACTAATTTTGTTTGATCATAAACACATTCTTCAGGACAACCACCAAAATAACGAAATGCAGCATCATGCATTTTAATCATTAATGGCGTATTGATTGGCGTTGGTGACACAGCCACATACATCATACGTGAATAGGACAATACAAAAACCACAAAATAGACGCTAGTCTTTTTGCCATTAACCATCACATCATGCAGTTCTCCTGGGTCTACCTGACATTGATGCCCTGGTATCATGTCTATAATAGGCTCATAGTATCTTGCCTGTTTAACTGCAGTAATTGCCTTTAATTTTTCAACATAACGTCTGACAGACCTATCTGAAATACTTAACTCAGATACCTTGGCTTTCAGCTTCCTTAAGATTTTAACAGCACTTAAGTTGGGGTAAGTTTTTAATAAATGAATGATATATTCCCTATAATCATCCAGTGTTTTTTCCCTTGAAGTGTCATCTTGAAGTATGGTGATGGATGTTTCATCAAGATTTAAATATTTGCGTACAGTATTTCTTGATATGCCAAGTTCTTTAGCTATTTCTCTCTGACTCAGTCCCTTGCCATTATTGTATAATGATTTTACTTTA
>RGPR01000247.1 GCA_010030245.1 Gammaproteobacteria bacterium | reverse complement strand
ACCATCAATTGATTCTATGGTTAATTGAGCATCATTTAATGCACGTCTTATAGGTTGAATCGTTTTTTGAACTAGATCATGCGTTAATTTAAAAAATGTATCTCTACTCAATGAAAAACTAATCTCTTGATTGTTGGAAAGTTTAATTATTGTTTTTGCAGACAAATCTTTCGTAAGATTTTCTTTTAAAGATTTAGCGTGTGTAATGAGAGAGCGTTTATCTTCTTGGCTAAGATCATCGATTTTGTTTTCATGTTTGATAAGTTCTGCTATGGCCTGATCAAAATCATCACCACCCAAATGAGGATGGCCATTGGTTGCTAGGACCTCAAATATACCTTTATGAAGCTTTAGGATTGAAACATCAAAAGTACCACCACCTAAATCATAGATGACGAAGATACCCTCTTTCTTTTGATCGAGACCGTAGGCAACAGCGGCGGCTGTAGGTTCATTAATGAGTCTTAGCACATTTAAACCGGCTAATTTGGCAGCATCTTTTGTGGCTTGGCGCTGCGCATCATCGAAATAAGCAGGGACCGTAATGACTGCTCCTGTAATCTCGCCACATAAAGAAACTTCAGCAAGATCTTTTAATTTTTTTAAAATATCAGAAGAGATTTCAATAGGATGCTTTAAACCTTGTTCGGTTTTAATTTGGATATCATCGCTATGATCATCGAAAGTGTAGGGTAATGATTCTCGATATTGAATATCAGATCGAGTGTGGCCCATAAAGCGCTTTACTGACACAATCGTGTTCTTAGCGTCAGTCGATAAATAAGATACGGCCTCATGACCCACCTTAATTGTATTGTGTCCGTAGTAGACGATAGAGGGTATGAGTGCATTCCCATCCATATCTTTTAAGATAGTAGGCAAGCCACTTTGAACAGAAGCTACCAGAGAATTGGTTGTGCCTAAATCAATACCTACCGCAAGTTTGTCTTGGTGGGGAAGGGTGCTCTGACCAGGCTCTGCAATTTGGAGTAATGCCATACCTTAAATAATCTCGATTAAAGCGTCATTAATCTGCTCTTCAATTTTTTCAATAAAATTAAGTTCGCGCGTGATTTTAATGGCATCGTTAAGATGATCTTTATGATCAAAGAAGGTTGGCAGTTGATTCATCATTTCATTTTTATTTTTTTGAATATCAGCTGCTAATTTTTCAAGGGCTAATTTATTTTGCTTATGTGTCTCGAGCTCTTCGCGCCATTCCATTTGTTGCATTAAAAAATCCTGAGGCAACGCTGTATATTTTTCATCATGGATATTAACGCCATGTAATTGGAGTAAATATTCTGCGCGTCGAATGGGCGACTTTAAAGTTTGATAAGCGTCATTCACTTGGGCTGTTTTTTTGATGGATTCTAATTTAGTTTCATCACCCAAAGATGCGAAGCGATCAGGATGAATTTCTCTTTGAATACTTTGGTAATTCTGATTAAGCTTTTCTAAATCAATAACAAATGCTTCTGGAAGTTTGAGGAGGGTGAAAAAATTTTGACTCACACTGTAAAGCTTTCA
>RGPR01000246.1 GCA_010030245.1 Gammaproteobacteria bacterium | reverse complement strand
GATTGCCTAACGCAGGTAAATCGACCTTGATTCGTGCGGTCTCTGATGCCACGCCTAAAGTCGCTGATTACCCCTTCACCACCTTGCATCCCAATTTGGGCGTGGTTAAAGTAGCCAGACACCAAAGTTTTGTGATTGCAGATGTTCCAGGCCTTATTGAAGGTGCTGCTGAAGGTGCAGGCCTTGGTTTGCGATTTTTAAAGCATTTGTCCCGCACAGGCGTATTGTTGCATGTGGTAGATATTGCCCCATTTGATCAACATGATCCACTTGAAGATATTCAGGTCATTCTCAATGAACTTGCAAAATATGACGATGCCTTGCTCAATAAACCACGTTGGCTTGTATTCAATAAAATAGATTCCATTTTACCTGAAGAATCACAAGTGGTAATTGACCATATCCTCAAGACATTGGCGTGGGAAGGACCTCATTTTCAAATCTCTGCGATTTCTAAAACAGGCACCCAAGAGCTGGTCAGAGCGTTATGGTCTTTTATTGAATCCCAACAACATCAAGACATTGAAGACAGTCCTGATTTTCCAGAAGACTAATTTTTAAGCCCTCAATATCATCATCCTATGCTATGATGATGATATTCTCATCGACCTATCAAATATCTATGACCTCATTTCAAATCCTTTTAGCATGCATTGCCGGTGGCCAGGCTTTAACATTGATAACACTGTATTTCTTCAAACGCCAACACGTCCGTGATTTACAATATGCCTGGAAAGAAGGATTTCACCATTTTGAACAGCAGTGGTTTGAAAAAGTATTTCACCACGATAAAGTTCAACATCAGCAGCATCTTAAAACCATGACGCAATTGATGCAATCGAAGCTCAACGAGGGTTTTGAAAAGACTTCAGCGACATTTCATGATGTGCTGAAACGCTTGGTAATCATTGACGAGGCTCAGAAAAAAATCTCAGAGCTCTCAACACATGTCGTCGATTTACAAGAGATCTTAGTCGACAAACGCGCACGCGGTGCTTTTGGTGAAGTGCAGCTCCAAACCATTCTTGCCAACATGTTGCCCGCACAGCACTATCGTTTGCAACACACGTTGCCAAATCAAAAACGTGCCGACTGTTTGCTCATACTCCCACCGCCTACTGGCAATATTGTCATTGATGCAAAATTCCCATTAGAAACGTTTCAGAGAATGATGCAATTGTCTGTAAGTGCCCCAGAGCGCAAATCCTTGCAACAACAATTTAAAATTTCGGGACAAACCTACAGGGTGTTAGGGGTATTAAAAAAAGAGGGTGAAAGTATGTTTGGCGAAAGTTCAGACTTTCAAATTATAATTCCTTACAAACAGGCATATAAATTTATGGATATCACCAAAGAAGAAAGTGATCCTACTATAATGGTTAAGCCTAAATCCAATATAAGTACCGCCCAGATGATGTCTGAATTACGTGGCATTATACGTTCGCAACGTCGAATTAAGCCGGCCGCAGAAGATAATTTTGCATTAAATGAAACCCGTATTTTACAAAAGGGATTTGATGATTTATTTGC
>RGPR01000245.1 GCA_010030245.1 Gammaproteobacteria bacterium | reverse complement strand
TCTTGGCAATTTTAACCTTCCTTTTAATTGCCAAGATAGCAAGCGCCTGGTGGCTTTCCTGGGGGAAAAGTTGGTTCGATTCCAACGCTTGCACTACCAAACTTTGATTGGGGGTTGCAATGCCGTTTTATGAATTTAATTGCAGTAAATGCAATGTTAATACTGAGTTGCAAAGTAGTATGAGCGATGATGTGAAATCTCCCCAATGTAATAAATGCGGTGCAGAGATGCGCAGAGTTTATTTTGCAATACCTGCAATTTTTAAAGGATCAGGATGGGGTGGTAAGTGAAACAATTAACAGCAGTATCTCTTTTTGCAGGCGTAGGTGGTTTTGATTTAGCGATATAAAGGGGGTAACAGGTGAACAACTTATCAACGCAGGATTCGATCCTAGGAATGGAATTATTACAGGAGGATTCCCCTGCCAAGATTTATCAATGGCTGGAAAACGAGCAGGATTGGGTGGTGCTAGATCAGGATTATTCTGGGAAATCTGCCGATTGCTTGACGAAACAAAAGCGCAGAACTTTATCCTCGAAAATGTGCCTGGTTTACTTTCCTCAAATCAAGGAAAAGATATGGCCGCAGTTCTTGAAGCGTTGGTCGAGCGCGGGTATCGCATCGGATACAGGGTGCTTGATGCTCAATACTTCGGAGTTCCCCAACGAAGGCGTAGAGTGTTCATTGTCGGGAGTCTTGGAAACACAGGGATCGCACCTGAAAAAGTATTGGCTATCGCCGAAGGCCGCTCAAGGTATCTTGAGGCGTGCAAACAAAAGAGGGAAAGTATTACCAGAAAGATTACAAAAGGCATTAGAAATTCAGAGTGGTGGAATGGAAGTGATGTAGCAGATACATTAACAGTTTCATCAAATGAACAAAGAATGCCTGATAAAAATAAAATGCAAATGATTGTGTTCAGCCCTCATCGTGAGGATGGTGCTAGAGTTAATGATAATGTTGTAAATACTCTGCTCTCCTCAATGGGAACAGGTGGAAATAATATGCCAATGGTTTTTCCAATGCACGGTGCAATGGTTGGCGCTCAAGATAATAATGGCCCTGATGGTTCAGGATTTTTGGGCGAAAATGATCCAAGTTATACCTTAACTGCTAGTAGTCAAAATCGGCATGGTGTTGCAATTATTCACAATCCATCCTCTTTTGCAGATTATACTGAGGCAGATGTTGTTGGAACTTTAAGGGCAGGTATGCCAACAGGTTCAGAACCATTAGTTCAAGGATATAAAAAAAATCTTGCAGAAAAAGATGAGGAACAATGGATGAAAACAGATATTTCTAGAAATATATCGAGTTATGATAACAACCACGAAGCAAGAGTTACAGTTTTAGCCGAAAGTAATTCTGTTGTTCGCCGCCTTACACCTTTAGAATGTGAAAGGTTGCAAGGCTTTCCTGATGATTGGACTTCAGGGCAGGCTGACCAGCACCGCTATAAGCAAATGGGCAATGCGGTAGCCGTGCCAGTGGTTGAATGGATTATTAAAAGATTAGTGGGGGAGATCAAT
>RGPR01000244.1 GCA_010030245.1 Gammaproteobacteria bacterium | reverse complement strand
GGAAAACCCTTTTTGGGAGCTTCGCCATCTTTCTTTTTTTGCCCAAACCTGCTTGGCTTTATCTCTGGCTTAGGCGAGATTTTTTTGCTCGAGCCAACTCCTCCTTAAGTAGTTTATTTTCTTCTTGGAGTTCTAAGAATTTAGCCTGTAGATCGATAATTATTTGAATTAGCTGACTGGTAGCGAGCTGTTCAAGCTCTGTTTTGTTTAGTTTCTTCATGGAATTAGCATACCAGACCAATTATTCCTTTGTCTATCTATTTCTACTTTCCCATTTAAGAAGTTACTTAAATTCATCTCAAGTTTTTGAGCACTTACTTTAAATTAGGTATTATTAGGAGACAAAAGTATCTAGGTTGCGATAACCAAGAGCTTCTTGAATATGGCTTTTTTGTATATTTTCGCTCTGCTGCAGATCAGCGATGGTTCTTGATACTTTTAAAAGTTTATGATAACCACGCATGCTAAGCTTAAGATGGTCAAATGCTTTCTCAATCAACCTGTTGCCCTCATCATCCAATTTACAGTACTGCTCAATTTCTAGATTATTCATTTGACTATTAAACTTTTCACCAAAAAAGCGTTTCATTTGGACTTGATAAGCTTTCTCAACCGCCAATTTTAAATTTGCAGATGATTCACTAACACAGTTTTGATCATTGGCTTGCTCAAACGTAAGTGAAGGCACATGTATTTGTAAATCTATTCGATCAAGCAATGGCCCGGAAAGCTTGCTCAAATAATTTTTAATAATCTGCTCATGACAAGTGCATTTTCTTTGTGGGTCACCATAATAACCACAAGGACATGGGTTCAGAGCAGCGATAAGTAAAAAGTCGGAAGGAAAACTTATTGATTGCTGTGCTCTTGAAATATTTACTATACCCTCTTCTAAAGGCTGACGCAGAGACTCAAGAATCGATTTTTTAAACTCAGTAAGTTCATCAAGAAATAAGATGCCGTTGTGCGCCAAACTAATTTCACCGGGCTGAGGTATAGATCCACCACCAATTAATCCAGCTTGGGAAATCGAGTGATGTGGTGACCTGAATGGCCTAGAAAATATCAAGCCTTCATTTAAAAATTTTCCACTTACCGAATATATTTTGCTAGTTTCTACTGCTTGATTAAAATTTAATTCAGGCATCAAAGTATATAATCTTTGGGCTAGCATTGTTTTACCAGAACCTGGTGAACCAACAAATAGTATATTATGCCATCCAGCAGCTGCTACTTGCAATGCTCGCTTAGCTTTTGATTGACCTTTAATTTGCGCAAAATCAACAGGTATTTGCAAGTTACATTTTTTAAAATCAGCTTTTGCTGGTGCAATTTGCTTTCCGTTTATATAATCAACTAATTCAATCAGTGAAGCAACTCCGATACATTCTAAATTGCTTATGATAGATGCCTCTTTGGCATTTTCTTTGGCTAAAAGTAATCTTTTTTTGTTAAACTTTTTAGCATCACAGGCTATTGGCAAAACACCTTTTACCGCTTTGATAGAACCATCTAGAGATAATTCACCTAA
>RGPR01000243.1 GCA_010030245.1 Gammaproteobacteria bacterium | reverse complement strand
AGTCGATGCCACGGCAAATTAATTGTAATAGGCATACTTCACCAATCATTTGAACAATACGCTAATCGCTTAGGCCGTGAAGCAAGAAATGAGTGGGCAAAAATTCAAGGTCGCTATATTGATATACCTCTAATTGCAGGCAGTGACGAAATAATTGAATTAGTCGGTAAAGCTATTGATAAAAAAGATACAGTAAATTTTAAGCCTGTAGAAAAATATTACAAAGTTGTCGCAAAACATATTAATAAAAGAAAACCTAATAGCCCAAAAAACCTAGAGCAATCACTTCTTAATTGCTGGCCTCTTCATCCTGTTACCGCTTCAATTTTAGGTCCAGTATCAAGAAAACGCTTCAGTCAAAATGAAAGAAGTATATTTGGGTTTCTAGCCTCTGCTGAAGCTCTTGGATTTAGTGAATTCTTAAAAACATCGCCTAATAAACCCAAAAGCTTATACGGCCCAGATCTTTACTGGGATTATTTAAAAGCAAATATGGAGCAAGCTATCATTGCTTCATCAGACGGTCACAGATGGGCTGTAGCAAATGATGCTATTGAAAGAACTGAATCAAGAGAAGGCTGCACACAGCTTCATGTCAATCTCATTAAGGCAATTGCACTTATCGATTTATTTAAAGCAGGTTCAGGCTTGTATGCAGACAAAGATATTTTAGAAATATGTACTGGTAATTCTGACAATGAAGATGTGCTATCAGCCTTAAATGATTTGGCTAGATGGTCTGTTGTTGTGTATAGAAAACATATTGATGCATGGACAATTTATTCAGGTAGTGACTTCGACATTGATTTAGCTGTTAACCAAATGCGCGCTGAGATTGGAAGTTTAGATACAAATAATCTCATCGAATTGAGTGAATTAGATCCTATTGTTGCAAAACGACACTATCATCAAACAGGCACATTAAGGTGGTATTCTAGGTTTATCACCCCTCTTCATATCGCTGAAAATTACATAGGTCAATATGAAACTAAATTGGGTTCAAGTGGAGAATTTTTATTATTAATTCCCAGTTCAGAATTAAGTGCGAGAGATAATAAAAAACTCATTCAATCTCTCTCAGCAAGATATTCGAGCAAACCAATAATCCTAGGCTTAGCAACAAACGCTGACAAAGTTAATGAATTAGGCATAGAGCTTTCATCTTTAGAAAGAGTCCAAAAAACACATCGAGAATTAGAAGGCGACCCTATCGCAAGGAAGGAAGTTGTTACAAGAATTTCAGCCATTCAATCGGAATTAGCTGCGGAACTAAAAACTTCATTTAATTATGCCGAATGGTATGAAAATGGAGGGTTAATTAAACATGATCCTATGACTGGCATTTCAATTTTGGCTAGTGAGTTAGCAGATAAAACCTACCCGCTTACCCCAATCATACACAATGAAATTATCAATAAAGACAGTATCTCAGGCGTAGGCACAGGGGCTAGGCGACAATTGATGTACAAAATGCTCCATGACAAAGGACTTGATCGTCTTGGCTATCAGGGCTTTTCTGCCGATGCAGGATTATTCTACTCTGTGATTGAATCAAAAGGT
>RGPR01000242.1 GCA_010030245.1 Gammaproteobacteria bacterium | reverse complement strand
CTTGGCTGTGTAAATCCGCAGACAACAAAGCTGTTATGTAAATCTTTTTCAATTATACTTTGTATAATATGTTCATTACCCATGCCCTCTCGTGCAAGATTAATAACACCTAAGTTTAATTTTTCAGCTAGCAAATACGGCCAAGAATTAATTGCGTTCTTCAATCCATATCCACTGGTAAAACTATCACCACTGCAAATTAAATGTTGAAACATTCAGCAACCTTTGGAAATATAAGTTGTAGCCATTCTATATGTGCAGCATGACCAGGATGATTTCCGCATTTTGGATGATGCTTTGCCCATTCGTTAAATGCTGCATCACGATACCAACGAGTCCAATCTAAATCATATAATCCACTTTGTATAATATCAGGTGGTTGGTTTTTAAACAATTCATCACTTGCGCTGCAAAAAAAATAAGGTATGTTTCTTTGTTTACAATACATTTCTAAAAACATCATTTCTTTAAGTGAATTATAATTGTGGTAACTGTAGTCACCAGTAACTTTGTAAAAATTATCACTAGCACTAACTATACCAATTTCACTTAATTTGTTATGTTGTTCAAGAAAAAATTTACGATTCCAATCACTCATTTCTTTTGGAAAAAATTCCATTTTTTCATCATAAGTTAAACCATGCCATGCATTAAAATTAATCCAATAATCGTCAATATCAAAACGAGCAGCAACAACGGGATCATGAACTATTGTGTTATATGGATGCATATTTCGTAATCGTATTTCACTACGATGTGTAAATGTCCACATTACGGCAACATACAATTCTTTATCTTTATTATCGTTGATTGCTTTAATTACTTTGCGAGTAATTGTATTATTTGCACCACCTGGCTTAGCCGCACAAATATAATCCATATTAAATTTTTTTGCTAAGAGAGCACTCCAAGTCTTTTTACTTGGAGTATGTTCAAGATGATCAAATCTATCATCACCTAACTCACTACCCCAAGTGAAACTATCACCACCAGCAATAAGAGTTGGCATCAATCACCTAATACTGAACGTGCTTTTTCCCAAAGGTGTGTGCGTTCTTCAAGACCAATGGTTCCACCATTAATAATCTTTGTGCACTTTACAATATCGCCAGTGTCGGCAACTTCATTGCAGCCATTTTGTTGGAAGAACCAACCAGCACTACGTGCGGCACCTTCTGGTGTAGCAAGATAATCACTATTTTCTACAAGGTCCATACCAAGTGCTTCGCCGCAAGCTACATAGTTGTTCTTACCAGTCAACTGAATTAAACCACGACCACGAAAACGGAAACCATCACCGCTATGCTCATCACCATTGCCCATACGTGATGCATATACACGGTTTGCAATCTTTTCTGGTTGCTTTGCAAAATCGTTTGGATCTACATCACGGAAATATTTTGGAAATATCTTTGTAAGTGTTTCTGCTTTGTAATTAAGATTTTCACTTACAGCACTGAACATACCACTTTCGTGAGCACACTGTGCAAGAAACATAGCACAACGTGATGGTGTATTGATTTCAAATTCATACATTGCTTCATTAAGTGCATCACAATA
>RGPR01000241.1 GCA_010030245.1 Gammaproteobacteria bacterium | reverse complement strand
ACCAAAATTGGATGGCAAAAGTTATGCCGATCAAATCACTTTAGTTAAAGATAGACCGGGTCACGACAGACGCTACGCGATTGACGCTTCCAAATTAGAACGTGATTTAGGTTGGAGACCTCAAGAAACTTTTGAAACAGGACTTCGTAAAACAGTCATTTGGTATTTAGAAAATGAAGCGTTGGTCAATCATGTGGTGTCAGGTGAGTACCAACATTGGGTTCAAAAGCAATATTCATGAAAATCTTACTCACGGGTAAAGATGGTCAAGTAGGTTTTGCGTTACATAAAAAATTAGCATCTTTAGGTGAGGTCATTGCGACAAATCGCGATACGCTTGATTTGAATGATCCCCAAGCAATTAGAGCTTTTATTGATAAAACGAAGCCTGACATCATTATCAATCCTGCGGCTTATACGAAAGTTGATCAAGCTGAAAATGAACCTGAGTTAGCTTCGCAAATCAATGTGGTAGCTCCTCAAGTATTAACAGACAAAGCATCAGAGCTTGATATTCCCATCATTCATTTTTCAACAGACTATGTATTTGATGGACTAAAACATGAGCCCTATCTAGAGGCTGACAAAGTCAATCCTCAGTCGGTTTATGGCAAAACGAAATGGCAAGGCGAAGAAGCTGTTCGTAATCATAAGAAACATATTATTTTCAGAACAAGTTGGGTTTTTAGCAGTCATGGACAAAATTTTTTAAAAACAATATTAAAGCTTATCCAAGAAAAAACTTCACTCAATGTAGTGAGTGATCAAATAGGCACACCTACTTCAAGTGAGGTATTAGCGGATGCGACTTACCATATTGTCAAAGCTATTTTTAATAATCCAAACTTTAAAGATTTTGGTACCTATCATATGACTTTAGAGAATGAAACAAATTGGTATCGCTATGCGTGTTTTATAACTGATGAAGCGGTTCGCTTAGGACTTCAAACCTTAATGACATCTAAAGATATTAACCCCATTTCAAGTGATGCATATCCCATGATAGCGAAACGTCCCATGAATTCAAGGCTTGATACCACAAAAATTAAAAAGACCTTCATGCTAGAATTGCCTCATTGGGAAGAGGAAGTTAAACATATATTGAAAGCACTGATTCATTAAATGACTGAAATAAAAAATAACAGAAAAGGTTTAATTTTAGCCGGTGGTTCAGGTACACGTCTTTACCCTGTGACGCAATCGATCTCGAAGCAGTTGTTACCTATATACGACAAGCCGATGATTTACTATTCATTAAGCACATTAATGTTAGCCGGGATCCGAGATATTTTATTAATTTCGACACCTCAAGACATCACTTGTTTTGAATCGCTATTAAAAGATGGAAGCCAGTGGGGCATTCATATTCAATATTGCGTGCAAAATTCACCCGATGGTTTAGCGCAAGCTTTTATATTAGGCGGATCGTTTATTGGCAATCATCATTCAACATTGGTTTTGGGTGACAATATTTTTTATGGCCATGACTTGAATCAACTTCTTTTAAATGCAAATAATAGGGAAGAGGGTGCTACGATTTTTACTTATCACGTGAACGATC